>DASUVR010000017.1:0-4921 GCA_036378855.1 Gemmatimonadales bacterium
GTGTAATCCAGCTCGACGCGAATTCTCCGGCTGTCCATTACCACATCCTGCCGCAGTGAACGGTATCTGCAGGTGCCGGGGCAGCCGCTGGCTGTTCAGGGATCTGAGCTGCCCTCGCCAGCCCATCAATCTCCCGATCTGATGAATCCGCTCGGCCATGGTGGGGGTAGACGCTTCACCCACGTTGTAAACCTTCCCCGTCGCTCGCGGATCCAGCACGGCCGCGGTAATCGCCCGCGCAACCTCCTCTACGTACCCGTGGGTCCAGCGCCATCCGGCTTGTAAAGCATCGATCAGGATCACCGGCCGCCGATCCTGCATCCGCCTGACGTACGGCCGAAGCCGATGCTGCGGATCGCCCACTCCATAGACCGCGGGCAGTCGCAGCACGGTGGCAGGGAGCCGGCTCTCCAACAACGCCCGTTCCGCTAGAATCTTTTCGTAGTGGTACGTCCAATCCGCCGGGCCTGCCGCGGCTTGACGATACGGAAAGTGAGTCTCGCGGAGCGGCGCATCTTCCTCGAGCGGCATCGGCTCCGGAGGTCCCGGCTCGGTGTTCCGCAGCCTGCCATAGGCTCGATAGACGTCCCCGCTGCTCACGGCCACTATTCGCTGGGCGATGCCAGTGAATCTTGCCACGGCCGCGCGGGTATCCTCCGCTCCTACCGGAAACATGTGCAGCACCACGTCGGGAGCAGGGGTATTCAGTGCGGAGGGAAAATGCAGAATGGGGATGGCTGCTCTGGAGCTATGGAGGTGCCGCACCGCGGAGGGAAGGTTGGGCTCGTGTACCCCACGGTGATAGACGGTGAGCTCGTGGCCTTGCTGGTGCAGCTGGGTTATGACGTGGGGGCCTATGAAATTGGTCCCGCCTAACACCAGAACGCGCATCCAACGTTCCTGCGATTACAGGCCGATCCGTGCGATCAGACCCGCTGCCCGGTAGCGGTAGGCTCCGGTCGTGCTGCTGACAGCATTGTTGGTCACCAGTCCGAACAACTCGATTCGGTTCCCACCACCCCATCGCGGCCCAACCCGGCCCTCGAGGTGCCACTCGGATTGCGCCGCTCCTTCCTTGCCGATCTGCTGGGCGCCAAGTCCACCACTCAGACTGGCGGCCCAGTTTCCGGATGCGTGGGAATAGCCGGCCGTACCCTCGATCAACGAGAAACGATCCGGTGAAAAGTATCCGACTCCCTGCTTCTCGTAGCTCAGTGTTCGGCCGAATACTCCCACCACGAACTTGCGTGCGACCTTCTGGTTCAGACCTGCCGAGAAGCTGGAGCGGCTGTTTCCGTCTGTGATCCAGGCGCCGCCCGCCCCGCCATACAGGGTGAGGGTGGTTGTTGGTTTCACGTCCACCCCCGCGTCCAGCGACTCGATGTCGAGTCCCTGCTCGATCAGCGCAGCGATCTCGTCAAAAGGCTGCCGGGAGTAACCCAGACTGACTCCCAGCCGAGACGCCGGGCGATAGCTCGCCCGCGCCCGGTAGGTTGCTGCGGTTCGAGGTGGGGCCACCTCGGGCGTAAGCCGGCGGGCTCCTCCGGCACCTTGCAGCTGCACCTTTGCAGTCAGATACGAAAGCCCCGCCTCAGCGCCGATCCGGTTTGCCTCCCGAACCGGATCGCTGGTCTCCAGTGCGTTGACCGATCCGAACACCCATACACCTTGTCCCAGGGTCGCTGTGGCTCCTAGTGTCTGCCAAAAGCTCGTGTTCTCATCCGAGTCGTTGCTCCAATTCACCGAAGCATCTACCGACGGCTGCGAGGCTTCCCGGGCAAGCCGATGCAACTCCCGGGCGCCTTTGTGGTTTGCGTCGATGGCCAGAACGTAGCTCGCCTGGCGCTCGGCTGCGGCCTCTCTGCCCTGCCAGAGATACACGTACCCCAGGCCGACTCTGGCCTCGAGATCGCGAGAATCCCGGGTGAGCAGCTGGTGATAGGCCTGTTCGGCGGACGCAAGATCGCCGCTCCAGGCGCTGACCCGTGCCCGGCCCAGCATGGCTTCTACGTCGGTGGAGTCGCGCGCCAGAATCTGCTCATACAGGGAGCGCGACTGTTCCAACTTTCCTGCCCAGGAGAGGGTTTGAGCTCGGCCGAGGGAAGCATCGCGCAAGCCGGGGTGAGTCGCCAGAACGCTGTCGTATCGCAGCAAAGCCGCGTCGTACTGCTGGTCCCAGGCCAGCACCCGCGCCTGAATCAACTGAATCTCGACATCTGCCGGATCGCCCGCCCGCGCGCGAGCCAGGTACACCAGCGAGGAGTCGAGCTTGTTCTCCCACGAAAGCATGACGCCCACTCGAAGATTGGCTCGGACGTTCCCGGGGTCCTGAGCCAGGACGCGCTGATATGCCGCGCGAGCCACCTCATACTGGGCGTGTGACCAGGCTTCATCCGCCTCAGCCTGTTGGGCAGATAGAGGGCCCGCGATCAGCAGAGCCAGGCAGGCAATCAAGGACGCGCAACTCCGGTAGCCCGGGCGCGTTTTGCACTGACCCCGCCCTACAGTTTGTTGGTCGGGCCGGGCCCAGTCTCGCAATGACTGTCGAGTCAAGGATTTGCCTGTTCCGCTTCGGCGGGGGACGGGGGACTGACAGCGGCCTCGCAAGTTTGGCGCCCGCGTACGGGTTACTTCGAAGGAGCTCCCCCGGATGGAGCTGACTCTATGGTGGAAGCCTCCTGCCACAACAGCCTGAGACTGTCGTAAACCGGTTTGAGCCGGGCATGCGATCTCGGCACCCTCCACCCTTCCCAGCGCCAGGGCTTGAACTGGGCAGCCGCCCAGACGCCGTTGCTGGAGCGCGGAAGAGCGCCGGCTACTCGGCTGCTGTCGCCTTTCCGGTATACCTCCACTCCGAAGTGAAAAGCGTCGGCCGAGGTGGTACCGAAGTCACCGCTGATGCGCGGGTCTGACAGGAGAGTCCGGCTGGATGGATCGGTCACGTTGATCAAGTCCCACGCTATCCGGAGCTCGAGGATTCCCGCCTGCCCGTCGTAATACCAATCCGAAAGGCTCGAAGCGTTTTCGGTGCCGTAGCGCAGGCGGCCTCGTTCGTACCGTTGAGCGGGATAGAACTCACCGTTCCGGCCAACCCGTGCTCGATTGACGATGATGAATTCCGGATCGAAGCGTCCATCGGTGCGGTTCCGGGTGACCACCGGACGCCGGGAGAACCTTCCATTATCGTCGCCGGCGGGTGATAGCCGGGCATCATATCTATTGTATTCCGGGAGCACCTGGATCGAGGCCGAATCGGGAGTTGCCAGATCCACCAGAAACTCGAATCCGATCTCACTATGGGTTGAGGTGCGCGGCAAAGTGTGTTGCCCCACTGTTGCCTCATGGGTGTCGATGGCGAGCTGTACTCCGAGTGAGTCCCAGGTAAAGACCGCCGGATCGAGCTCGACGGCCAGATACATGAATGACTCATCCGCCCCGGCTCGAATTGTCCGGGGTGCGGCAGCAATCATCTTGTCCTGTCGCTGAACCAGTGGGAGCCGGCGCCAGCCGGACGGATTGCCGCCGAGCCTGGGAGAGCTGCCCGCAGCTCCGGCGTACTGACCCAGGATGCCGTAGTGCTGTTCGGCATCCATGGTGTTGTGCCACAGGCGGGTGTTGTCCGACGGTATCTCGTAGTCCATCACCGCCCAATTCTTCTTGAACCACTCGTCCAGCCAGGCAAACAGAATGGAGCCCGCCGCTCCCGCCTCGCGGACTTCGCGGGTGAGCCGGGCATCGATAGCAGCCATGCTCACCTCATCGTGCCCTCCGTGGCTCCAGCCCTGGGGCTGGAAATGGGCGATCCCGCGGCTGGATGGAACCCCGTACTCCGCGATGAGAGTCGGCATTGCGTCGTGATGCATCACGAGATCCCGTAAGTAGCCGAAGTAGTTGGATGGCCCCTCACTGGAGCGGGCTTTTCGGTATGCCGGATCGAGATTCATGAAATCGGGGTAGTACGGATACGCGTGGTAACTGGCGAACCAGCCCGCCGGGTTCGCGGACGTTGGCCGGACCAGGTTGGCATCAAGGCTGACCGCGTCGTTGTCGTATTCCCGCTGGGTCGACGCGGAGACCGCTCCCAACTTTCGCCGCCAATACGCCTCCTCCTCCGCGGTTGCTTCGGTGGGGTGGTGCAGTGGATCGAGGGTAGGCCAGTTGGTATAGGCGATGGGTCGGAGCGCGTTGTAGCCCGCTACCTCGTAGCTGAGCATCCCGTCGCACTCGGCGGCCAGCCACAGGTCCATGGCGGGTGCCTGTTGCACCTGCAGGTAGCGGCCCTGGTACCCACCGCCCGCATTCTCATTGAATGCCTTGACCGCAAACGGCTCCCACTCACGGCCAATGATGTAGGCCAGAACCCAACGCGAAACATCGGCGTCATAGTGACCGGCCGCGTGTCCGGGTTTGGGTTCGATCGAGGCGCTTCCGTGTACCAGATCAACCACCCGGTGCATTTCGTCTTCGAAGCTCCGCTTCCAAACGGGCTGGTTGAAATCGTTGCCCGGTGGCAATTCGGTCCACACGCCATGAATCAGCCACAGCAGCCGGTCCGGGTGCGCCAGGTTCCAGGCGCGGAGCGCTCGATAGAAGGAAGGGGGCAGGATGGTATAGATGCGGAGCGTGTTGGCGTTCATCCCTGCCAGCATGTTCAACCAGTCGGCATAGACAGCTGAGTCGGCGGGAAATTCCGATGGGTAGTGGCCCGGGAGTGCCACGCCGAGATTCACGCCTTTCACATAGAACCGCCGCCAGGCTGTCCCCGAAACCACCTCGAAGGACCGCCCTCGGGTTCGTGCCACCAGTTGGAGCTCCGCGGCCCGCCCCTGCTTTGGTGGCGGCGGGTGCTCCCATTCCGGAGCAACGGCGTTGAGCAGCGCGCGAACGTCCTGATTGTTTGGATTCAAGCGGAGAGCTTGCC
>DASUVR010000018.1:0-8259 GCA_036378855.1 Gemmatimonadales bacterium
GGCGAAATCGAAGCGATTCCGCTTCCCGACAGCGCGGTGGACGTGATCATCTCCAACTGCGTGATCAACCTTTCGGCCGACAAAGGCCGGGTGGTGCGTGAGGCGTTCCGGGTGCTCAGGCCGGGTGGCCGCTTTGCCGTATCCGATGTGGTTGTCCGGGGTGAGGTGCCGGCCGAGGTGCGGCGCAGTATGGAGCTATGGGTCGGTTGCGTCGCCGGCGCGCTGAGCGAAGCCGACTATACCCGGCTGCTTGAAGAGGCTGGTTTCGAGGAGGTCGGGATCGAGCCCACCCGGATCTACCATTTCGATGACGCCAAGGCATTCCTTGTCGGCAGCGGCCTCGACACCGATGAGCTCGCTCGTGAAGTGGACGGCCGGGTGATGGGCGCTTTTGTTCGGGCTCGGAAGCCCCGAGGCAATGGAGGAGCCAATGGAAGCTGAGCTCAAGAACGGGCACTGCGTTGAGCTTCGCACTGCGAGCTCCACTGAGCTCGAAGCCGTAGTCGACCTACTCAACCGGTCCGGTCTCCCCACGGCCGGGGTAGCCGACAACTTTTCTCAGTTTCTGGTGGCGGAGGCCGATGGAAGGTTGGTGGGCGTCGTCGGGCTCGAGTTGTATGGCCAGTCGGCGTTGCTCCGATCGGCCGCGGTTGAGGAAGGTTGGAGAGGCAGCGGAGTGGGACGGGTCTTAGTCGAACGGGCGCTCGACCTGGCCCGGGACCGCGGGATAGCGGACGTCTATCTCCTCACCACCACGGCCGAGCACTACTTCCCGAAATTTGGATTTGTGTGCGTTCGGCGGGACGAAGTGGCGCAGGACGTCCGCTCGTCGGTCGAGTTCCAGACATCCTGCCCCGCGTCCGCGACGGCCATGCGGAAGCACGTCCAATGATCCCGGCGGCTGGCGCTAGCGCTGTCGCTCGAACAGCTCGGCTCTTCCCTCGGCCTGAGTGTAGGTGGGATTCTTGATCTTGTACCACGCGGTTTCCGGCGAATAGGGATCACTGCTCCTCTTGGCCACGATCCCTTCGAGGTCCAACCCGCACGCCGCCTCGAACAGCTCTCTGCCTTCCCTCTGGAAGCAGGGGATCCGGTTGAGCGCTCCGACCGAAGCCGGGATCAACCTTTCCAGCCGCCGCTTTCGTTCCCGCAGCGGCCTGTGGCGGATATCCCTTCCGTTGATCCAAAGCAGGTCGAAGGCAGCGTAGGCCAGGGTGCCCTGCCCCCGCATCAACCCCCAGAAGTCGATTCTCCCCTCGTCGTCCAGCGATACGATCTCTCCATCCAGGATCAGCTCCCGCGCTCCGAGCTCGGCCGCGACCTGCCGGGACAGTTCGGCGAACCTGGTCATCAGGTTGCCACGTTTGGAGTAGAGGTTGCAGCCGGACCGAGTGAGATACAGCATCCCCCGGAAACCGTCGTACTTGGGCTCGAACAGCCAGGCCGGATGGTTGAAGGCGTCGTGCTTGAGCGTGGGAACAATCGGTGGGATCGCTGGCAGCGCGGAACGAATGTGCGAGGGCATCTCTGACAACTCTTGACTGGTGATTCGCGATTCAGGCACCAACAGCCTGCATCTGCCGAACTCGGGCCAACAGCTGCTCAGCGTCGAATGGCTTGGGCAGAACCGGCCCGGGAAGCACCGTGGCATCCAGCTCGCTCACGTAGCCGCTGACGAAGAGAATCGGAATTTTGATGGCCAGCGCCAGCATGTGAGCAGCCAGCTCATAACCATCCATCCGCGGCATTCGGATATCGGTAACGACCAGGTCCACCGGCCGGCCCTGGAGTAGTACGCTGAGCGCCTGAAATCCCTCGTCTGCTTCGCAGACCTGATACCCTGCGCTCTCCAGCACCTGGCGCATTAGCAGGCGCAGTCCGTCATCGTCCTCGACCACCAGAACCGTGAGAGAACGGGCCGGAAGAGGGGCGACCATGTGACCTCAACCGATGAATGGGGGTTGAATGACCGGAGAACCTTACTGCCCCGCTTCAGTTCGCGGAAGAAGCGTTGCTGCTGGTAACCTGCCGAAAGTGTGATCCAGATCACCTCCGCCTTGCGCCGTTCGCGACACTATGCCCCATACAGCCTAACAATGGTGGTGTTTGTGCCTCCTGTTCGCCGTACCCGACTGGACCCGAAGTTCGGGTCGCTATACCCGGAAATTCCTGCCGGCCATTGGATCCCGGCCTGGCAGGCCGCAACCCGAAGGGCGGAGCGGCTCTGGAGGGAGACCGGCCCGGAAGCCCTGCTCGAGGGGCGCATCCTTCCCGAGGAACATTTCCAGTTCCGCGGCGGACGTTCGCGGGGTGCCGGCTGGTACGTAACCGCCGAGCGACTGTCGGATCCGACTGAGGCTGAGCTGAACCGCTCAACCAGCTAGAGCAGACACCGTTTTCCATCTCGTCTCTAGGGCGTGTCTTCGCCCTGGCCGATCACATCCAGCACAAAAGCGTAGCGAAAGGCCTGATCCCGGAGCGCCTCATACCGCCCGGATCTGCCGCCGTGCCCCGCCCCCATGTTGATCTTGAACAGTAGCGGGTTCTGATCGGTCTTCATGGCGCGGAGCTTGGCTACCCACTTGGCCGGCTCCCAGTAGTTCACCCGGGGGTCATTGAGGCCGGCAGTCACCAGCATCGCGGGATATGCTTTCCGCTCGACGTTGTCGTACGGCGAATAGGACCGCATGTAGGCAAACTGGTCGGGAATGTTCGGGTTGCCCCACTGCTGCCACTCCTGAGTGGTGAACTCCAGGGTGGGGTCGCGCATGGTGTTGATCAGATCGACAAAAGGCACGTCGGCGATCACCACCCGGAACAGATCGGGGCGCATGTTCGTCACCGCGCCCATGAGAAGACCCCCGGCGCTGCCGCCCCGGATCGCGAGCCGATCGGCGCTGGTCCAACCCTCCTTCTCCAGGTATTCCGCAGCCGCAATGAAGTCGGTGAACGTGTTCTTATTCTTCAGCATCTTCCCCGCATCGTACCAGGCACGGCCCATCTCCTGTCCCCCGCGGATATGCGCGATGGCAAAGACGTACCCCCGGTCGACCAGGGGAAGCACCCGCACGTCGAATCCGGGATCGGTGCTGGCCCCGTAGGAGCCGTAGGAGTAGAGCAGCATCGGATGGGGGGTGCCTTCCTGCAGGCTCTTTCGATAAAAGAGCGAAATGGGAACCCGGGCTCCGTCGGAGGCGGGTGCCCACAGCCGCCGCGTGAGGTACTGCGCCGGCTGGTAATTCGGGACCTCGGTGACCTTCCGCAGGATGAGCTTGCGGGTGACCAGATCGTAGTCGTACACCGTGGGTGGCGTGCGGGGCGAGCTGTAGGTGAAGCGCAGGAGACCGGAGTGGAACTCGGGGTTGGTGCCCCGGTCGTAGGCATGAACCTCTTCCGGGAAGGCCACGTCGTATCCAGCCGATGTCGTACCGGCCGGCGTCAACGGAAACACCCGGATCTGCTGCCGCGCGTCACCCCGCCGGTAGAGCACCAGATGGTGCTCGAACACGTCCATCCCCTCGATCAAGGTGGAGTCGCTGGCGGGGATCAGGTCGGCCGAGCTGCCGCTGCCGTCACCTGCAACCCGGATCACCTTGAAGTTGATCGCTCCATCGTTGGTGAGAACCAGGAAGTCACCCCCGTAGTGCTCGGCGGTGTACTCGACACCTTGCCGGCGCGGCAGCAGCACCCGCCAGTCGGCCGTAGGCTCGGTGGCGGAGAGATAACGGACTTCTCCGCTGGTGTAGCTGGAGCTATGGGCCAGGAGCTGCGTTCGATCCTTGGTCTTGCTCAGGCTGAGGAAGAAAAGCGAGTCCGGCTCGCTCACCACCAGGGTCTCGTTCGCGGCGCCGAGCTTCCGGCGGAAGATGCGGTCCGGCCGGTGGGCCGGGTTGTCCCGGGTAAAGAAGAGGGTCTTGTTGTCCGCCGCCCACTCGAGCCCGTAGCTGACGCTGTCGATCACATCGGGGAGGAGTTTCCCGGTGGCGAGCTCCTTTACCCGTACCGTGTACCACTCGGACCCGGTGGTGTCCTGAGTGTAGGCGAGCAGATTTCCGTCGGGGCTCACCTTACGGAGCGCCACCCGGGAATAGCCGTGGCCCCGGGCCAGCAGGTTCTCGTCCAGGAGGATCTCTTCCTTTGCCGTCAAGCTCCCACGCTTGCGGCAGAACACGGAGTACTGCTGCCCTTTGATCGTGCGGGTATAGTAGTAATACTGGCCGATACGCTCGGGCACCGAGGCATCGGTCTCCTTGATGTGCCCCACCATCTCCTTGAACAGCAGCTCCTGGAGCGCGCCGGTGTGGCGAGTCATCGCCTCGGTGTACTTGTTCTCCGAGCGCAGGTAATCCAACATCTCGGGGCGTTGCCGCTTGTCGTCGCGGAGCCAGGCGTAAGGGTCGGGCCAGGGAACTCCCGCCACTGTGTCCAGCCGGGGGACCACTTTGGCAACCGGGGGCGAGGGTTGCGCGGAGTCGCGCTGGGCAACGCTCTGGGCAGTAGCCCTGGGGGGAGCAGCGAGTGCAAGCGGGACAAGGACGACACGAGTGGCCCAGGACCGAAGTCGGATGGCAGTAACCATGCAGTTCCCAGTGGCGGAAGAGGTCGAAAATACGTGGCGCAGCCCAGCCCGGTAAGCCGCATTATGGCGGGGCCGACATTCTCACCTTACGTTAGCCACTCCATGTCTCGTCTCATCATCTGGCCCACAGTTGGCTTCGGTCTGCTCACCGGTTGCGCGGCCGCCACGAGCAGTGCCAATCCAGCCGCCGACTCCCTGAGCGCACTCCGTCCCCAGTATCCCTCGACCTACGTCCGGCACCCGTCGGCCCCTGTGGTCATCCGAAACGCCACCATACTCACGGCGGCCGGTCCCGAGCTCAAGAACGCGTCGATTGTGTTTCAGGATGGCAAGATCACCGCTGTCGGGCCCAACGTAACTCCGCCGGGGAATGCCACTGTCCTCGACGGAAGCGGCAAGTACGTCACCCCCGGGATCATCGACGCGCACAGCCACCTCGGCGTCTACGCCGCGCCCGGCACCGAGAGCCAGAGCGACGGCAACGAGGCCACCGATCCCAACACGGCGCAGGTCTGGGCCGAGCATTCGTTCTGGCCCCAGGATCCCCAGATCCCGCTGGCGGTTGCCGGTGGCATTACGGTGATCCAGGCGCTGCCCGGCTCCGCCAATCTCATCGGCGGACGCTCGGCCATCCTGCGGCTGATTCCGGCCCGCACCGTCCAGGCAATGAAGTATCCCGGGGCACCTTACGGCGTGAAGATGGCCTGCGGCGAGAACCCCAAGCGGGTCTACGAGCAGAAGGGTCCTTCCACCCGCATGGGCAACATGGCTGGGTACCGGGCGGCCTTCGCCAAGGCGGAGAAGTACCGGCGAGAGTGGGACGCATGGCTGGCCAAGAAAGAAGGAGACCCTCCCGACCGGGACCTCCAGCTGGAGACTCTGGCCGACGTGCTCCGGGGCAAGGCATTCGTTCAGAATCATTGCTACCGGGCGGACGAGATGGCGCAGATGCTGGATCTGGCCCGGGAATTCGGCTTTCACATCCGCGCCTTCCACCATGCAGTGGAGGCATACAAGATCGCTGACCTGCTGGCCCGGGACAGCGTAGCGGTCGCGGTTTGGGCCGATTGGTGGGGTTTCAAGATGGAGTCGCTCGATGGCATTCCCCAGAACGCTGCCTTGCTGCAGCAGGCCGGTGCCCGCGCGATCATCCACTCCGACAGCGAAGAGGGAATTCAGCGGCTGAACCAGGAGGCCGCCAAGGCGATGTACGCCGGCCGTAACGCGGGCATCAACATCACCCGGGAGCAAGCCATTCGCTGGCTCACCGCCAATCCCGCGTGGGCCCTCGGCATCGACAGCACCACGGGGACGCTGGAGCCCGGCAAATCGGCCGACGTGGTCGTCTGGTCGGGCGATCCTTTTTCGGTCTACAGCAAGGCCGAGCGGGTGTACAACGAGGGCTGGCTGGTGTTCGACCGGAACGATTCGAAGCGGCGGATGGATACCGACTTCAATCTGGGAACGGCGCCGCCCGGAGTGGGACAGTGAGCGGCGGACGGACGGGCGGTCAGTCGGTCGGTCGGTCGGTGATGGCGACGCTCATACTGACGACTGGCGTCTGCCCAAACCATCGCCATCACGGGGGGGACGATCTATCCCGTTTCCGGGCCCAAGATCGAGAACGGAACGGTGCTGCTGCGGGATGGAAAGATCGCGGCCGTGGGCGCCTCGCTCGAGATCCCTTCCGGCGCCACCCGGGTCGATGCCAAGGGCGGCTGGATCACGCCCGGCCTGATTCACGGCGGCTCGACGCTCGGGCTCAAGCTGTTCGACATCGGGGTCCAGATCGAGACTCAGGAAGACACCGTGAGCGGCGAGGTGAAGCCGTCGTTCAACGTAGCCGAGGGGCTCGACCCGGCCAGCATGGCCATACCGGTCGCCCGGCTCGAAGGAGTCACCAGCTCCATCAGCAAGCCGGCATTGGGCCTCATCCCGGGACAGGCGGTGCTGATCGACCTGGCGGGAGACCGGATCGAGGACATGGTGGCCCAGTCGCCGGTCGCGATGATGGCCGACCTCGGTCAGGGGGGTAAGCAATCGGGCGGGGGCAGCCGGGCCCGGGCCACCCAACGATTGCGGCGGGTGCTGCGGGATGCGCTGGAGTACGAAAAGCGCCGAGACGACTTCCGAAAGGCCCAGATGCAGCCGCTGGCCGCCCCGGCCGAAGAGCTGGAAGCGCTGCTGCCGGTGCTGAAAGGGAAGCTGCCGCTGTTTGTGCTGGCCAACCGGCGGAGCGACATCCAGACCGCGCTCCGCATCGGCCAGGAGTTCAATCTCAAGCTGGTGATCTGGGGCGGCGCCGAAGGGTGGCAGGTGGCACCGGAGTTGGCCCGGGCGAAGGTTCCGGTGCTGCTGGAGCCGCTCACCGACGTGCCCCGGTTCGACGCGCTCAATGCCCGGCTGGACAACGCGACGCTCCTCTGGAAGGCAGGAGTGAAGGTCGGCGTGGCGCAACAGGACGCCGCGTTGTTCAGAGATCTGCGCCAGGCGGCGGGGAACGAGGTCAGGAACGGGATGAGCTGGGATGACGCGCTCCGTTCGATCACGCTGTCGACGGCGGAGGCGGCGGGAGTAGCCGACCGCTATGGGTCGCTGGAGGCGGGAAAGGTGGCCAACGTGGTGGTCTGGACCGGCGATCCGCTGGAGTTCTCCAGCCGAGTGGAGCACCTGTTTATCAGAGGGAAAGAGATTCCGCTGGTCAGCCGGCAGACCGAGCTGCTGGATCGATATCGGACCCTGCCGCCCCGGTACTGAGTAGTGCCGGCCGATCTCGTTCATGCATCGCTGGCCGACCGCTATCAGATCGAACGGGAGCTCGGCCGCGGCGGAATGGCCACCGTCTACCTAGCGCGCGATCTCCGGCACGAGCGGTGGGTCGCCTTAAAGCTGCTTCGCCCCGACCTTGCGGCGACGCTCGGCCCCGATCGCTTCCTCCGGGAGATCCGCACCACGGCCCGCCTGCAGCATCCTCACATCCTACCGGTCTTCGACTCCGGCGAGGCGGCTGGTGGCGGACTCTGGTACACCATGCCGTATGTCGAAGGGGAGTCACTGGGGGATCGTCTCCGGCGCGAGGGTCAGCTCCCACTGGAGGAAGCCGTCCGGCTTACCCGCGAGGTCGCCTCGGCACTGCAGTACGCCCACGACAACGACATCGTCCACCGCGACATCAAGCCGGAGAACATCCTGCTCACCCGGCAGGGCGAGGCTCTGGTAGCGGATTTTGGGGTGGCTCGGGCAATGGAGCGAAGCAGTGACGGCAAGCTGACCGATACGGGAATGGCCGTAGGCACACCAACCTACATGAGCCCGGAGCAGGCCAGCGCGGCCGAGGTGGACGGCCGCTCGGACATTTACGCGCTCGGCTGTGTCCTCTACGAGATGCTGGCTGGAGAGCCACCATTTACCGGACCCACGCCTCAGGCCATTCTCGCCAAGCGGGTGCTCGAGCCGGTGCCCCACATTCGTACCCTTCGCGAGAGTGTGTCCGAGTCGCTGGAGCAGGCCATCAGCAAAGCCCTGGCGCGCGCCCCTGCCGATCGCTTCCAGAGCGCGAGCGATTTTGCCCGCGCACTGTCGCTGCCGACTTCAAGCGCCGGCACCGGGTCGCCGGCCGTGCCGTCCCGAGCACGTTCAGCCGCAAGCACCGCCGTTGCTACCGCCGGCCTCTATCTTCT
>DASUVR010000019.1:0-10226 GCA_036378855.1 Gemmatimonadales bacterium
GGCAATCTCGAGGAACTCCTCCTTCTGGACTTTGCGAAGCTCATCTCCCCGACGTTTTTCCGTCTCCGCGCCCAGAATGGACGGGACCAGCTTGTCCCCACCCTTGCCGATCTCGGGCACGATCCGCTCCGGTGAGACCTGGAAACCGAGCCGCTGGAAGGTTCGGGTCCACGCTTCGACGTGCGCCGGATTGGTGTCTACCAACGTCCCGTCGACGTCGAAGATCATTCCGCGGATGGTCATGGGTCCAAGTTAGTTAAAGGCGGGAAAGACGGGAGGGAACGGCGGAACGGCGGAACGGCGGAACGACGGGACGGACATGGATAAGGATAAGAGAAACCCCCCGGTGATCGGAGGGCTCTCCTGCTCGCAACGTTTCCACCGTTCCGTCGGGCTACTTGTCCGCCAGCCGAATCCGCTCCACCCGCCGGCCCTGAGCTCTCGGGTTGTAGATGCCGAGGGTTACGATGCTGCCCGGCTTCTCGGCCTTGAGCGCATTCCGGAGATCGGCCTCGGTCTTCACCGGTTTGTCCTCGACCGACAGAATGATATCGGGACCGTTGTTCTGAGGGTCGTCGTACAGCGTCTGCCAGGAAGGGCCGCCCGGCGTGACATCGGTGACCACAAGCCCGCGCATATTGGACGGCAGTTGAAGCTGCTGGGCCACATCGGCGGTGACCGGCTCGACGCTTACGCCCAACCGATTCACGGCTGAACCGCCCGTGTTGTCGGCGTTGTCCGAGTCGCCCTGGTCGGCGGCCGCCAGCTGTGGCTGGTCGTTGAGGGCCTGGAGCTTGACGTTGAAGGTCTTCCGCACTCCACCCTTACGGGCAACCTCGACCTTGACCACCTCGCCTGGCTTGCGGAATCCAATCACCTGCTGGAGCTGGCCCACTCGCTCGACCGGCTTGCCATCCACCGAGATGATAACGTCGCCTGGGAGAATTCCGGCGGCTTTGGCGGGGGAGTCGTCGGTCGGAATGTCCTTGACCACGACGCCCCTGATCTCCGGCAAACCAACGTAGGCGGCATCGTTGAGGGTCACGTTGTCGATGGAGACGCCCAAAGCGGCGCGATGGACCGATCCGGTCTCGATCAGTTGGTTCATCACCGTGCGGGCGAGGTTGATCGGGATGGCAAAACCATAACCCGAGTAGAAGCCCGTCTCACTCGCTATGGCAGAGTTGATCCCGATGACCTCGCCCCGGACACTCACCAGGGGCCCACCTGAATTTCCCGGGTTGATGGCCGCATCGGTCTGGATGAAGTCCTGAATGCTACCCTGGCCGCGACCCGGCAATCCCTGCAGTGCCCGGCCTTTGGCGCTGACGATGCCGGAGGTGACAGTAAAGGTGAGCCCCTCACCCAATGGGTTACCGATTGCCAGCACCCACTCTCCTACACGGGCATCGTCGCTGTTGCCCAGGGCAACAGGCTGGAGGCCCTTGGCGTCGATCTTGAGCACGGCCACGTCGGTATTGGCGTCCGTTCCAATGACCTTGGCCTTGAACTCACGGCGGTCCAGCAGGCGAACCGTGACCTGCTCGGCCCCCTCCACCACGTGATTGTTGGTCAGGATATAGCCATCGGCGGAGATCACGAAACCGGAGCCGCTGCCCTGCTCGATATCGGGCTGTTGCCGGAACCGGGGAAAGAACCGCTCCATGCCCGGAGGGACTCGCTGCCGGGTAGTCTGCTCAGTCCGCTGGGAGCGGATATAGACCACCGTTGGTTTTACGTGCTCAGCAACAGCAGCAAAGGCCTCACTCAGGTCCTGCAGCGGTTTTGCGGCTGGAATCGAGGGAGCCGGTACCTGCGCAATAGGAGAAGCCTGGCGACCCTGAACCTGGGCCGAGGAGCGGCTGGGCAGATCGAGCAAGCCGGCGAAGAGCAGTCCCAAGGCAAAGGCCAAGGCGACCAGCCCTCCGAACTTGAGCCAGTTCAATGATCGTGCAGACATCGACAGGTCCTTCGAGAAAGCGTTTGGGTACTGCGGCCTGGGATCAATTTAACCTTACCCCCAAGCCTGGTGCTGAGTTTCGGCACATCGAATGAAGGTAAGCGGGAAGCGAAGAGGCGGGGACGAGAGGGCCACCTTCTTCCCTCCGTCCCCGCTCTCCGCTTCCTCGCTCTTGAGCCTACTTCTTGTCGTCCACGATCTCGTAGTCGGCCTCGACCACGTCGTCCGGGGAGGCGCCCGCCTCCTGGCCGCCCTGAGGCTGGCTGCCGCCGCTGGGCTCGCCTGATCCACCCGGCGTCCCGGTTCCGGCAGCCTGATACAGCGAGGCGCCCGCTGCCGAGTAGGCCTGGTTCAGCTCGTCCAGAGCTCGACGGATCCCATCGGTTTCACCCGTGCGAAGCGCCTGTCGTCCGCCCTCGAGTGCCGCATCCAACCTCGACTTGGCATCCGCCGGCAGCCGGTCCGCCCATTCCTTGCTGTCCTTCTCGACCCGGTATACCAGGCTGTCGAGCTGGTTTCGAGCCTCGATCTGCTCCCGGCGGGCCTGGTCGTCCTGGGCATGCTGCTCGGCCGCCTTGACCATCCGGTCGATCTCGGCGTCGCTCAGCCCGCTGGAGGCCTCGATCCGGATCTTCTGTTCCTTACCGGTAGTCTTGTCCTTGGCCGAGACGTGGAGAATGCCATTGGCGTCGATGTCGAAGGTGACCTCGACCTGAGGCATGCCCCGGGGTGCCGGCGGAATGCCGGTCAGCTGGAACTTGCCGATGGTCCGATTATCCATCGCCATCTGGCGCTCGCCCTGGAGGACATGGATTTCGACCGTGGTTTGATTGTCCTCGGCGGTCGAAAACGTCTCCGACTTCTTGGTCGGGATGGTGGTATTCCGGGGAATCAGGACCGTGGTTACCCCGCCGAGGGTCTCGATACCCAGCGACAGCGGGGTCACGTCGAGCAGCAGCACATCCTTGACCTCGCCGCCCAACACGCCGCCCTGAATCGCGGCGCCGATCGCCACGACCTCGTCCGGATTGACGGACTTGTTCGGCTCCTTCCCGAAGTAATCCTTCACGATCTGCTGGATCTTCGGAATCCGGGTCGATCCGCCGACCAGGATGACCTCATCGATCCGCTTGGGATCGAGACTCGCGTCCTTCAGCGCGGTCTGCATCGGCGGAATGCTGCGCTGAATCAGATCGTCCACCAGCTGCTCGAACTTGGCCCGGGTAAGGCTGATATTGAGGTGCTTGGGCCCCGACTGGTCCGCCGTGATGAACGGCAAATTGATGTCGGTCTGGGTGACGGTCGAAAGCTCCATCTTGGCCTTCTCCGCCGCCTCCTTGAGGCGCTGGAGCGCCATCGGATCCTTGGAAAGGTCGATGCCCTGGTCGCGCTTGAACTCCGTGACCAGCCACTCGATCAGCCGCTGGTCGAAGTCGTCGCCGCCCAGGTGGGTGTCGCCGTTGGTGCTCTTGACCTCGAATACGCCTTCCGCGAGCTCCAGCACCGAGATGTCGTAGGTGCCGCCGCCCAGGTCGTACACCGAGACCTTCTCTTCCTTCTTCTTGTCCAGGCCGTACGCCAGAGCCGAAGCAGTGGGCTCGTTGATGATGCGGACCACGTCGAGGCCGGCAATCTTGCCGGCATCCTTGGTGGCCTGCCGCTGAGCATCGTTGAAGTACGCCGGAACGGTAATGACCGCCTTCTCCACAGTATGACCGAGATAGTCTTCCGCCGTCTGCTTCATCTTCTGGAGAATCATGGCCGAGATCTCGGGCGGGGTGTACCGCTTGCCCTGGATTTCCACAGCCGCCAGTCCATTGGGGCCTTCGACCACCTTATACGGCAGCCGCTTGGCCTCTTCCTGGACCTCGCTGAAACGGCGGCCCATCAGCCGCTTGATCGAGAAGATGGTTTGTTTGGGGTTAGTGACGGCCTGGCGCTTGGCTACCTGGCCAACCAGACGCTCTCCGTCTTTGGTAAAAGCTACGACCGAGGGGGTGGTCCGCCCACCTTCGGCGTTGGGGATGACGACGGGGTCGCCGCCCTCCATTACAGCCACCACCGAATTGGTTGTGCCCAGGTCTATGCCGATGATTTTAGATGCCATGTTGACTCCAATAGCTCGTAGTGTTGCCGTGAATGCCAGTCTGTCGCTCGCACACGGGTCGAGCGAGTGCAGGAGCAAGCGCCATACCGTTGAAAACTGCCGTTTTGGCACAAAAAAGGGCCGTAAGTACCCGTGATATGGCTCACGCCGGCCCCAATCTGCCAGCGTTAGGTTGGGTCACTCCTGCCCCAAGGGGCACGGCTGGTCATTGGAGGCTCACCGAACGTGAGGAGGTAGCCATGCTGTGGACGATCTTCGTGATACTCCTGGTGTTATGGCTGCTGGGAGTGGTCACATCCTACACCCTCGGGGGTTTCATCCACGTCCTGTTGGTCATCGCGGTGATTCTGGCGGTGATGCAGTTGATTCAGGGCAGAAGGGCGCTGTAAAGAGGGCTGCGGCTATTGGCTATGACCGCCTCGCCGACCCATAGCCAATAGCCGCGGCGGCCCAATGCCTCGCAAGCTCTCGTCTCGCGCAGAGAAGGTCCGTTACGCCGTCGTCGGTCTGGGACATATCGCCCAGGTCGCCGTCCTTCCGGCTTTTGCCCACGCCGAAAACTCCGAGTTGGCTGCCCTCGTCTCCGACGACCCCGAGAAGCTGGAGAAGCTGGGTCGCAAGTACAAGGTGACGAGGCGCTACTCCTACGAGCAGTTCGAGGAGTGTCTGGGGAGTGGAGCGGTGGACGCGGTATACATCGCGTTGCCCAACCACCTGCACCGGGAATACACCGAGCGCGCGGCGCGCGGTAGGGCCCACGTGCTCTGCGAGAAGCCGCTGGCGGTTACCGAGGAAGACTGTCTTTCCATGATCCGGGTGGCGGAGGAAAACCGAGTCAAGCTCATGGTCGCCTATCGGCTGCACTTCGAGGAGGCCAACCTCAAGGCGATCGATCTGGTCCAGAGTGGAAAGCTGGGAGACCCGAGACTGTTCGACTCGGTCTTCACCATGACAGTGAAGGACGGCGACATCCGGCTCAACCCACGGGAGCAGGGCGGAGGAACCCTGTACGACATTGGGGTCTACTGCATCAATGCGGTGCGCAATCTTTATGGGGCCGAGCCGATGGAAGTGGTGGCGTTCAGCGCCAACAAGGGAGACGAGCGCTTTCTGCAGTGCGAGGAAACCACCAGCGCCATCCTCCGATTCCCCGGCCGGGAACGGCTGGCCACCTTCACCTGCAGCTTCGGGGCGGCGGACGTCTCCCACTATCGGGTGGTGGGCTCCAAAGGACAGCTGGTCATGGATCCCGCCTATGAGTATGCCGGAGAGTTGGAGCAGAAGATCACGGTGGACGGCCGCACGCGGAGCAGGACTTTTCCCAAGCGGGACCAGTTCGCGCCCGAGCTGATCAGCTTTTCCGACTGCATTCTCAACGGGAACGCCCCGGAGCCATCAGGTTGGGAGGGTCTGGCAGACGTCCGCGTTATCCGGGCGCTCTACCGTTCGGCCGATACCGGGCAGCCGGTAACCCTGGAGCCCTTCACCCGGGAAGATCGACCCTCCCTGGAGCAGGAGCTCCGCCGCCCGCCGGTCTCCAAACCCGACCTGGTCAATACCGAAGCACCGTCTGAGTGAATCACCGGCTCGGCTATATTGAGCCATGTTCCCCTACCGAGACGATAATCCTACCCTCGCCGCGCCCGTCGTAACGCTGCTCCTGATCGGGTTAAACGTGGTGTCGTGGGTTGTGGTGCAGGGAATGGGCGCCGAGCCCAATCTCTCCCGTTCGGTATGCGAGCTCGGCCTGATCCCTGGTGAGTTCCTGGGTCGGCTGCCGGAGGGCTTCAGCATCCCCATGAGCCGCACCATGGCCTGCGTCATCGAAGGGGATCCCAGCTGGTATACCCCGCTCACCTCCATGTTTCTCCACGGCGGCTGGTTTCACCTCATCGGCAACATGTGGTTCCTCTGGGTCTTCGGAAACAACGTGGAAGATTCGATGGGCCGCATCCGCTACTTCTTCTTCTACCTCCTGTGTGGGGTAGCGGCGGCTGCCTCTCAGACCCTAGTCAACCCGGGGAGCGCGGTGCCCATGGTCGGCGCCTCCGGGGCTATCAGCGGGGTGATGGGCGCCTACGTGGTGCTCTACCCCAAGGTGCGGGTACACATGCTGGTGATTCTGGGAATCTTCATCACCCGCATCGTTGTTCCCGCGTACCTCATGCTCGGTTACTGGTTCCTGCTCCAGCTCGTGGGCGGGGGGCTGGCGTCGGGAGAAGGTGGCGTGGCCTTCTGGGCTCATGCCGGCGGCTTCGTTACCGGTGCCGTCCTGATCTCGGTATTTCGGGATCCGGTGCTGGTATCCAAGCATCGGGCGCTGGCACGGACCGTCAATACTCTGGGATACCGCGAACAGACCTGAGGGTAGCGGACGCAGTTGTCGAATGCCGGGCGGCCGGTAACTTCCAACATGCCCTCACTCCCACCGGCACGAATTCCTTCGTCCTCCACGGGGACGCTCGAGGTGCCGGTCAATCCCAGAAACCCCGGCATTCCACTCGAGCTCGATTGGATCCAGGAGGTCCGGGTCAACCGCAGCGCGGTCGAGCGGCGGGCCGCCACGCTGCGTACCAGGCGGACCGTCAAGCGAGAGTGGCAGGCGGCCTGGTTGCTCCGGGCAATCACCGTGATCGATCTGACCACACTGCAGGGAGACGATACGCCGGGCCGGGTCCGGCGACTCTGCGCCAAAGCGCGTCGGCCAGTCCGGGTTGATTTGCTGGACTCCATGGCGGCGCAGCAGCTACCCATCCGGGCCGCCGCGGTCTGCGTCTACCACGCATTCATTGAGACAGCAGTGGATGCCCTGGAGGGCTCCGGGATTCCGGTCGCGGCCGTGTCTACCGGCTTCCCCGCCGGCCTTTCACCCTTTCCGCAGCGAATCGAGGAAATACACGCGTCGGTTGCGGCGGGCGCGGAAGAGATCGATGTGGTCATCACCCGGGCTCATGTGCTGACCGAGAACTGGTCCGCGCTCTACGACGAGGTGCGCACCATGCGCGAGGCCTGTGGTGACGCCCACATCAAGACCATCCTCGCGACCGGGGAGCTCGCCACGCTGCGAAACGTTGCCCGGGCCGCCCTGGTCTGCATGATGGCGGGTGCCGATTTCATCAAGACCTCGACCGGCAAGGAGGCGGTGAACGCCACCCTGCCGGTGGGGCTGGCGATGTGTCGGGCGATCAGAGAGTACCAGGAACGCACCGGGCACCTCGTTGGGCTCAAGGCGGCCGGCGGGCTGCGTTCCGCGCGAGAGGCGCTGGACTGGATGGCGCTGATGAAAGATGAGCTCGGCGATCTGTGGCTCCGCCCCAATCTGTTCCGCCTCGGGGCGAGCACGCTGTTGGGCGACATCGAGCGGCAGCTGGAGCACTTCGTGACCGGGCGATACTCAGCCGCCCACCGGCACCCCAGTACATAGAAGCACCACAAAGGCACAGAGCACACAGAGGGATCTCAAACCAAAGAAGATCTCCATTACGGGGGCAGGCATCGGCACAATGATGGGGGCCACCCCACACCCCAAAAATTTGGTTCCCGGACGTCGCCAGCGCGATGGCGATCCATTTAGGCGAGAAATCCCTCTGTGTCCTTTGTGCCTCTGTGGTAAAACTTGCGGAGTTAAACCGTTCCATGGCATCAGTTCCTGAAATCTTTCAGTCGATGGAATACGGGCCGGCGCCGGAGTCGGCCGGTCCGGTGCAGGAATGGCTCGAGCGGCGAGGGCGGAGCTTCGGGTTGTTTATCGGAGGAAAGTGGAGCGAGCCGGGCAGGGAGACGTTCGATACGCTCAACCCGGCCACCGCCAAACCTCTGGCGACGCTGACCCAGGCGAATTCCGCCGACATCGACCGGGCCGTTGCCGCCGCCGGCAAGGCGCAGCCCAACTGGTGGGTCATCGGTGGTCATGCCCGCGCCCGTTACCTCTATGCCATAGCCCGACAGATTCAGAAACACAGCCGGTTCTTTGCCGTGCTGGAGTCGCTCGATAACGGCAAGCCGATTCGGGAATCCCGCGACATCGACGTACCCCTGGTGGCGCGCCACTTCTACCACCATGCGGGCTGGGCTCAGCTCATGGAGCAGGAGCTGCCCGACCGGGAGCCGGTGGGCGTGATCGGGCAGATCATCCCGTGGAACTTCCCGCTCTTGATGTTGGCCTGGAAGATTGCTCCCGCTCTTGCCATGGGAAACACCGTGGTGCTCAAGCCGGCTGAGTTCACCTCGCTGACGGCACTGAAATTTGCCGAGCTCTGTGAGGAGATCGGCCTCCCGTCAGGGGTAGTGAACATCGTGACTGGGGACGGGCGGGCCGGCGAAGCTCTGGTGAAGCATCCCGACGTCGACAAGATCGCCTTTACCGGCTCGACGGAGGTAGGACGTCTCATCCGGCAGGCGACGGCAGGCAGCGGCAAGAAATTGTCGCTCGAGTTGGGCGGCAAATCTCCCTTTATTGTCTTCGGCGACAGCGATCTGGACAGCGTGGTGGAAGGCGTGGTCGACGCCATCTGGTTCAACCAGGGCCAGGTCTGTTGCGCCGGCTCGCGCATTCTGGTGCACGAAGGATCGCAGGAGCGACTGGTCGCCAAGCTCAAGGCGCGAATGGAGACACTTCGGGTGGGCGATCCGCTCGATAAGGCAGTGGACATGGGCGCCATCATCGCCCCGGTGCAGCTGGAAAAAATTCAGCAGCTGGTGCGACGGGGCGAAGACGAGGGCGCTGCCCTGTGGCAGCCCTCCTGGAGCTGTCCGCGGGACGGCTGGTTCTTTCCCCCAACGCTGTTCACCGAGGTGTCACCGGCGGCCACCATTGCACAGGTGGAGATCTTCGGCCCGGTCGTGGTGCTGATGACGTTCCGCACCCCGTCCGAGGCGGTGGAGCTGGCCAACAACACCCGCTACGGTTTGGCCGCGAGCGTCTGGACCGAAAACATCAATCTGGCGCTCGACGTCGCGCCCCAGCTCAAGGCCGGCACCGTCTGGATCAACTGTACCAACGTCTTCGACGCGGCCAGCGGCTTCGGCGGCTACCGGGAAAGCGGATTCGGACGAGAAGGCGGACGAGAGGGGCTCAGGGAGTATGTGAAGTGGAGGGAGGGTCGGAGTGCCGGAGGGTCGGAGACAAGCAAAGCGAGAGCACGGGTCAAGGGAAAATCCGGATCGCGATTGAATGCCACACCGTCGAAGGCTCTGCCTCTCCGGCTCTCCGACTCTCGGGCCCTCCCGCCGATCGACCGCACCCCGAAACTCTACATCGGCGGCAAACAGGTGCGCCCTGATTCGGGCTACAGCATCCCGGTGCTGAACCGGTCGGGGAAACACCTGGGAGAAGTTGGCCAGGGGAATCGCAAAGACATTCGCAATGCGGTCGAAGCGGCGCACAAAGCGGCCGGCTGGGCTCGCGCAACCGCGCATGCCCGGGCCCAGGTGCTGTACTATCTCGCGGAGAACCTGGCCGCCCGGGCCGAAGAGTTCATGGCCCGGCTGCAGACGTTCGGCGGGAGTGACCAGAACGAAGTCGCCCTCACCATCGAGCGGATGTACACCTATGCAGCCTGGGCCGACAAGTACGATGGCGCGGTCCACCATACACCATACCGCAATGTGACCCTCGCCATGCCGGAGCCGATCGGCGTGCTTGGCGTCGTCGCTCCGGCCGACTGGCCGCTGCTTGGCTTCGTGTCCACGGTGCTTCCGGCGGTGGCCCTGGGCAACACCGTGGTCGCGATTCCATCGGCCGCCGCCCCATTGGCGGCCACGGACCTGTATCAGGTCCTGGAGACCTCGGACGTACCCGGCGGTGTCATCAACATCGTGACCGGCGATGCGCGGGAGTTAGGACGCATCCTGGCGGCTCACGACGATGTAGATGGGATGTGGTACTTCGGCGACGCGGAGACTGGCGCGGAAGTGGAACGGCTCTCGGCCGGCAACATGAAGCGAACCTGGGTGGATGGAGGCCAACCAAGAGACTGGCTCGATCCCCGGACCGGCGCGGGCGAGGAGTTCCTGGAGCAGGCTACTCAGGTTAAGAACATCTGGATTCCCTATGGCGAATAGACAACCAGGACAAAACATTCACCACAGAGGCACAGAGGACGCAGAGGGATCTAGCACGAATTGAGATCTCCATGGCGGTGGCAGGCATTATCTTCT
>DASUVR010000020.1:0-4137 GCA_036378855.1 Gemmatimonadales bacterium
TACCACCAATGGTCCGGCCCTGAAGACGCACCAACCTCCCGATTACGAAAAGCGCATCGCGATCATGCAGGCCTATCTCCGAAACGACGGTTTTCACATTACGTCGGACGTTGCAGAAGGGGAGACCCGTCGCGCGGTTCAGGTCCAGATCCGGCGGGAGACCTGCACCTGGAACGTGCCGTTCGAGACCGTGAGCACCGCCGACGGCTCCTGGCTGATCACCTCGGTCGACCTCACTGCTGCCGGGAATCCCGCCCGTCCCTGTGTCGAAGGTGCCGCCGGAGACAGTCTACCCAAGAAGTAGCTGGGGAACCTCCGGGCCCCTCTCCGCTGTTATGTTTTACTCAGTCAGCTCGAGCAGAATGCCGGAGGTGGATTTGGGATGGATGAAGGCGATCCGGCGTCCGGCCGCACCAGTGCGGGGAATCTCGTCGATCAGACGATAGCCTGCCGCACGGCAGGCCACGAGGGCGGCATCCAGATCGGGAACCCGGTAGCAGATGTGATGGATGCCCGGCCCACGCTTTGCCAGAAAACGGCCTACCGGCGTATCCGGTGCGTTGGGTGACATCAGCTCGATGTCTGACTCGCCTAACGGAAGCGAGAGGATGGTTGCTCCGTCGGCCTGTTCCGGCGGATGCGGCTCGATCCCGAGCACATCACGGTAGAACGCGACCGCAGCCTCGAGATCACTGACCGCTATTCCGACGTGAGCAATGCGTGCGTGCTCGAGCACCGATTCCTCCAGGTCTTGCGGAGCCTATAACATCACAGGAGAATAACTAGATGGGCGCAACGAATACCTCTGCAGTACATGTAAGCGATGCTTCTTTTGCCACCGAAATCGAGCAGGCGGACGGGCTCGTGCTGGTTGACTTTTGGGCAACCTGGTGTGGTCCCTGTCAGATCGTGGCGCCTATTCTGGAGCAACTGGCTGGCGAATACGCCGGGAAGGCCAAGGTCGCAAAGGTGGATGTAGACGCGAATCAGCGCACCGCCATGCGCTTCAACGTTCGGTCCATTCCAAGCATCCTCTTCTTTAAGAACGGGCAGCACGTCGACACCGTGGTTGGTGCTGTGCCCAAGGCTACGCTGGAAGGCAAGATCAAGCAGCATCTCAGCTAGGACGGAGAGGACGGCAGAAGGCGGAGAAGACCGAGCGATACGTCTTTCATTCCCGTCCTCTCCGTCCTCTCCGCCCTTTCCGCCGTCAAATCATGAACCCTGGTACCCTCTACGTCGTTGCGACCCCGCTGGGCAACCTGGGTGATTTGTCCAGCCGAGCCACCGAGATACTCCGCTCCGTGCCGGTGGTGGCTGCGGAAGACACCCGCAGAACCCGGGGGCTGCTGACGCACCTCGGCGTTGGCCCCACCTTGCTGAGCTTTCACGCGCACTCCGGCGATCATCGCTCTGACACCCTGCTGGGGATCCTTCGGTCAGGTCGAGACGTGGCCCTGGTTTCCGACGCCGGAACTCCAACCGTAAGCGATCCCGGCGCCGAGCTGGTGTCGCTGGTCCGGGCCGCCGGCATTCCAATTGTACCAATTCCCGGGGCTTCGGCCGTCTCCACGGCACTCTCGGCTTCCGGTTTCATCGGAGACCGATACCTGTTTCTCGGCTTCATCCCCAGAAAGGGCCGCGACCGGACCCGTCTGCTTACTCGTGCCGCCACCGAGGAGTGGAGCGTCGTGTTCTATGAGGCGCCGCCCCGGTTGGCCGGATTGCTGGCGGATTTGCTGCCGCTTGTCGGTGGAAGTCGCAGGGTCGTGGTGGCCCGCGAGCTCACCAAGCTGCACGAAGAGATCCGGGCCGGAACCCTGGCCGAGCTGGCAGATTACTACGCAGAGACGCCCGTGCGGGGTGAAATTACCGTGGTCCTCGAAGGCACCGGGGTTCCGCCCGCTGAGCCCGATCGGACCGAGGATGCGGCCGAACAGGCCGCGACGCTGCTGGCCGAGGGCCTGACCCGCCGTGAGGTGGTCCGGAGGCTTACCGAGTCCATGGGAATCCCCAGGAATGAGGCCTATAAGCTGGTCATGGAGCTACCGTGATCCGATTGCTCCTGCCCCTGCTGGTCGCCGTGGGCCTGGCGCCGCCCATGCCGCCGGCGGCTCCTGTGATGACCATCGGCCGCCTGCACTATGATGGAGGAGGCGATTGGTACGCGAACCCGTCGAGTCTTCCCAACCTGCTCACCGCGCTCAGAACCCGTACTGCCCTTCGGGTGGCGCCGGAGGAAAAGGTCGTCACCCTCCGGGACGACGACCTGTGGAACGTTCCATACATATACATGACCGGTCACGGCAACGTGCACTGGAGTGACGAGGACCTTCGCACGCTGCGCCGCTATCTGGAGCAAGGGGGATTTCTTCACGCCGACGATAACTACGGGATGGACGCCTCGATTCGGCGTGAGCTGGGCCGGCTCTTTCCTGATCACCCGCTGGTCGAAGTTCCCCTCGATCATCCGATCTATCACCTCGTCTACGACTTTCCGAAAGGCATCCCCAAGATTCACATCCACGACGGGAAGCCGGCACAGGGCTTCGGAATTTTTCTCGATGGCCGTCTGGCGGTGTACTACTCCTATCAGTCGGATCTGGGCGACGGCTGGGAAGATCCCGAGGTGCATCACGATCCGCCGGAAAAGAGAGAGTCGGCGCTTCGGATGGGGGTGAACCTGTTCGCGTACGCTGTGGGGTACGGCGGGTGACGGCACTGGCGACTCGGCAGGAGCTTCACCATCTGGTGCGGCCACTCAGGAGCCGAAGCTGGCTGGCCTGGATCGCACTCGGGTTGGGCGCCGCCGCTCTTCTGCTGGGTGGCTCGTCCTGGCTGGTCCGGCTCGGCTGGCTCACCGTCCCCTATTGGGTACTGGTCGCGTGGGCGCTCGCCTTACTGGCCCTTGCCGGCATCGCCTATCTGGCCTGGCGCAATCAACGACGGCTGACTCCCCCGTCTCTGGCTCGCAGCCTGGAGGACCTCGGTGCCTGGCGCCGGGGTAGTTTGACCGCCCTGCTGGACAATTCGGCGTCCGGCACGAGTGCCGCTCTGTTCCGGCTGGCCGATCGCACCCAGGCGGAAGAAATCCGCGCCCGAGGCCGGTCGGCGCTGGAACCCATCGCACGTCCGGTTCAAACCCTGTTGCTGGTAAGCTCGGTCTGTCTCCTGGCCGGAACCCTGACGTTTACCTCGTCCGGGCCGATCAAAGGCGCGGCTGCCGCGCTGTGGTCTCCGGGCCGGGCCTGGGAGGCCACAGTTGCCCCGGTGCGGCTCCGCGCCGAGCGATCCACCGTGGACCGGGGCGAGCCGGCCAGGCTCTACCTCGAAGCCATGGGCCGCAAGGCCGCCACACTCTGGCTCCGCTCGCCCGGAGAGACCTGGAAGCCGGTGGGAGTTCGGCTGGACTCCGCCGGCCGGGCAACGATCTCCACCCCTCCGCTCAGCAGTGATCTGTTCGCCCGGTTGACCAGCGGAAGCCGTGGCTCCGACACCATAGCCATACGCGTCCGGCTTCCGGTGTTTCTGGGATCCATCGAGGTCGTCGCGAAGTACCCAGCATATCTGGGACTCGAAAACGAACCGGTGCCCACCGGCGGGGACACCTTGATCCTTCCCGCGGGCACCAGGCTGGAAACGAAGGGAGAGGTCACGGCGCCTCTTGCCCGGGCAATCTGGAGCAATGGGGCCACTGCCGAGTCATTGCAGGTAAAGGGCAACCGGTTTTCCGGGAGCTTCACCCCGGTTCGCTCGGGAGCGTACCAGTTGGGATTGATCACCCAGAGCGGAATCGCAATTGCGGGCGATTCGGTGTTGTTGCCCATTCGCCTGGTGGTCGACAGCGCGCCCGCGGTTGACATACCCGTGCCGGGAACCGACACCCTGGCGCCGCTGAGCCTCAAGCTTCCCCTGGTGCTCGATGTGCGCGACGACCATCGGGTTTCAGCCGTCACCGTCGAGAGTCGCCGGATCAGCCGGTTCGGCGTGGCAGACTCCACCCGGCGGGAGACCGTTTCCCTCCCCAACGAGAGCACCGACCGCGCAATTCTCAGCTACACCCTCGACCTCAATCGGCGGGGACTTCTCCCGGGCGACACGGTTCGGTACCGCGCCACGGCGACGGACAATGCGCCG
>DASUVR010000021.1:0-10060 GCA_036378855.1 Gemmatimonadales bacterium
TCGCCCGTGACCTTCACTCATACAGCCACCGCCGGCAGCGCGGCCGGTCTCTCGATCGTCTCTGGAAATGAACAGACGGCTCAGGCCGGCACCGAGCTTCCGGGAGACTTGGTGGTGCGGCTGGTAGATGCTGCCGGGAACGGCGTCCCCGGGGCAGCCGTGACCTGGGTAGTGGGGACCGGCGGTGGCCACGTCTCACCCGAGAACACCGTCACCGACGAGGCGGGCCGCACCTCCTCCCGCTGGACGCTCGGTCCAAACGCCGGGGAAAACCGGGTGGACGCCGTTGTCTCTGGCGTCGGAGTGGTCCACTTCAGCGCGACGGGCACGGCGGCCCGGCCGGCGGGACTGATGATAGTGACCCAGCCCTCCGGGTCGGTCAGAAATGGACAGGCGCTGGCGCGTCAGCCGGTGATTCAGGTCCGGGACGGGGCAGGGACCCCCAGGGCCGGCGTCATCGTGACCGCCCAGCTCGCCGGAGGCGGCGGTGAGCTGCTAGGCACCCGCCAGCTCGGCAGTGACGTGAATGGGAGGGTGGCGTACACGGACCTAGCTATTGCGGGGGCGGAGGGACCGCGTCGCCTGGTGTTCACCGCGGGCGGGTTCAGCGGGGTCACCTCGGATGTGATTATGGTCAGTACCGTCCCGACCAGCACCCTCATCACCAGCGACACACCCGATCCGTCGGTCGCCAACGGAGCGGTGACGGTTGGTGTCCGGGTCACGGCTACGGGGGTGGTGCCGCTCGGAACGGTCACGGTAACCGATGGGGAAGAGAGCTGTCAGGCCGCGCTGGTGGGCGGAGCGGGCAGCTGCCAGCTGCCAATGTCTACGGTAGGGAACCGGACCATCCGGGCAAGCTACGCCGGGATGGCGGGGCTCACCGGAAGCTCGGATACGGAAGCGCATCGGGTGGATGGGACGCCGCCGCCACCGCCACCGCCACCGCCCCAGAATCAGTCTCCGACTGCCGCGTTCAACGCGAGCTGTAACCAGTTAACCTGCGGCTTCAATTCGGATGGAAGCGGGGACAGCGACGGACAGATTCGGAGCTACCAGTGGAACTTTGGAGACGGGGGTAGCTCAGATCAGCGGAATCCGAATCATGCCTACGCTGCAGCCGGTAGCTATAACGTGACGCTCACGGTCACCGACGATGATGGCGCCAGCGGCTCGGTGACCCATCTGGTTACGGCCACACCCCCTCCGCCGCCGGCCAACAAAGCGCCGCATGCCGAGTTCGCGGTTCAGTGCACCGAGCTGACCTGCGCCTTTCAGGATCGCAGCAGTGATGATGATGGCACGATCCAGAGCCGCAGCTGGAGCTTCGGGGACGGCACCAGCTCGACTGAGACGAATCCGAGTCATACCTACGCGACCTCGGGCAAGTACAAGGTGACTCTGGTGGTGACCGACAATCAGGGCGCAACAGCTAGCAGGGAACACGACGTCGATCTCAAGGCGCCCCCGCCTCCACCGGCCAACAAGCCGCCGCATGCCGAGTTCGCGGTTCAGTGCACCGCGATGACCTGCACCTTCCAGGACCGCAGCACGGATGATGATGGCACGATCCAGAGCCACAGCTGGAACTTCGGGGACGGGACCGGCTCCAGCGAAGTGAGCCCGAGTCATACCTACACGACGGCCGGGAAGTACAAGGTGACCCTGGTGGTGACGGACAATCAGGGCGCGACCGATAGCCGGGACCATGACGCTGAGGCCAAGGCGCCGCCCCCGGCAAGCACCACGACCACGATCACGAGTGACAGTCCCAACCCCTCGGACCCGGGTCAGCAGATTACGGTGAGCTATACCGTTAGCTCTGGGTCAGGAACGCCAGACGGGACCGTCACCATCAGCGATGCGAATGGCGGCGGCTGTACCGGAGATGCACCCTCGGGGAGCTGCAGCTATATCCCCAACGGAACCGGCAGCAGAACGATCACCGCCACCTACGGGGGCAGTGCTGGTTTCCAGCGCAGCTCCGACACGGAACAGCACACAGTGAACCAGCCGCCGCCCCCCAATCAGGCCCCCACCGCCGCATTTGCCGCCCCGACCTGCACCACGGGTGAAGCCTGTGACTTTACCGATGGGAGTAGTGATCCCGACGGAACCGTTGTGGCCTGGAACTGGGATTTTGGAGACGGAGCCAGCTCCACCCAGCAGAATCCATCGCACGTCTACAGTGCCGGCGGCTCGTACCCGGTGAAGCTACGGGTGACTGACAACGACAACGCACAAAGCTCCGAGGTGCAGCAAACGGTGACGGTCAATGACCCACCGCCGCCGCCGGGAACCTGATCGCCAAGGGCCCGCCCAGGTAGCCGCCTACACCGCTCGATTGAACTGCCGTTCCTGAGGACCCATCCCTCCCGGTCAGTCCCAATTCGCTCCGCTCCGCACTGATTCGATGCTAAAGCCTGCAGGCGCCTGACCGATACTTGACCAACGCGGCAGGCCTGCCTTCAGGCTACCCGCGCAAGTTCAAGTAGTCGCCGTACTTCGGGTCGAGTCCCTCTCTCGCCCCTCGGGTCAGCCCGATCTCGATGAGCCGCCGCACCGGTACGCCGGCGCCGGCCCATCGAACTGACCGCAACGTACCGCCACCCTCAGCTATCGGAAGGCGACAGCATGACCTACCTGTTCAAGTTGGCTCGACGGAGCGCCTCTCAGCGAGCCCTGCCGCTGATCGCGCTCACCGCCGCCCTTGCCGCCTGCAACACCGACCAACTCGCACCCAACTCCGACGAACCGGAAGTCATCAGCCTCAGCGAGCCGGCTCCCATAGCCAGCTCTACCTCGGCGCCTTCGTTTTCGTCCACCTTTGCCGGCGGCATTCCCTTCGGTACCTTCGCCCAGCCCATTGAGGCCTTCGACAACGTCCTCAACGGCTCCAAGGTAAACATCGCTCCCGACCAGATGCTCAAGGTTCTGGGCCAAATTAAGGCCCGGGGTGGGCGAGTGGTCCTCGCCTTGGCGGGCCACGAGAAATACTACAAGGACGCGCAGGGACACTTCAGCTTCAGCCTGTGGAAGGAACGGGTCAATCGGTACCGGGGAGTGAACCTCAGTTCCTACGTATCAGATGGGACTGTGATCGGGCACTACATGATCGATGAGCCCAACGATCCGTACAACTGGAACGGTCAGCCGATTCCAGGCTCCATGCTGGAGGAGATGGCCAAGTACAGCAAGTCAATCTGGCCCACGATGCCCACTATCGTGCGCTCCCATCCGACGTACATGGACAACTTTACCACGACCTACAAGTACCTGGATGCGGCCTGGGCCCAATACGCCGAGCGGTTTGGCGATCCCCGGGCGTACCTGGCGGCCAACATCGCCGCGGCCAGGAGCAAAGGGCTGGCGCTGGTGGTGGGCCTCAACATTACGATGGGCACCCTGAAGAAGACGGAGATCAGCGCCCAGCAGCTCGAGTCCTGGGGCTCGGCGCTCCTGTCCGATAGCTATCCCTGTGCCTTCATCAGCTGGCAGTATCAAGCGACGTATCTAAACCGATCTGATATCAGGGCGGCAATGGCCCGGCTGGCACAGAAGGCGGCCAGCCATGCGGCCCGCTCCTGCGGCAACGGCTCGGCTACTCCGCCTCCACCGCCGGACAATCCGCCGCCGCCGGATAGCACTCAGCCACCCCCGCCCCAGAGCTTGCCGGGCGTGAAGGGTATCGTACTCAGCGCCACTCGGATCGTGAGGTCGGGCGAGCAGCAGATCGTGCTCAAGTGGTCCGGCGCCACCGGCACCCGGGTGGATCTGTACCGGAATGGCGTCCTGAGAAGGATCACGCCCAACGACGGCTTCGCCGTGAGTGTCCCGAGGCGGCAGGGACTTCAGACTTTCAAGGTCTGCCTCAGGGGTACATCAAAATGCTCCAACTCGGCCAGCGCTACGATCAGATAACAATGCCGTACCGGTAGCAAGCGAGACCCCCGGATCAGGGGGTCTCGTTGCTTGCACCCTGAAGTGACGCTAGCGCTACACACTCGTGCGCAGGCATGTCGCATCTGAACCCCATGCCACTCCTGATTCTAGGGTGGAATTCCCTGGCACTGGTGCTAAATTCGGCTCAGTCGCAAACCCCGGAAATCCCCCATCATCTCTCGCCGTCTAAGCCATTCTTGGCCCAGCTCTTGCCACCCTGGCGCCTCAGTGGCTTGACTCCCGCTTGATCCGTTCCAATAAGCTTGCGGCTAAATCCAGAACCGAGGACGCGGTGCATAAAGGAAGACTGATTGGCGCGTTAGTTGTTGGGGCGTTGGCCTGCAGCACCGATATAACCCAACCCGGAAGGCCCGTTGACCGCGAGCTCAAGTCGGGCCCTCTTTCAGCCATCGGAGTGACCGCGTCTCAGGTTAGCTGGGGCAATTCGACCGAAGGCACCGGCACCGCAAACCCTACGTCGATCTCCTTCACACCGGCGGCGGCAACACGGGGCATCGTGGTCTGGATCACTCAGCCCATCGTGTCTACCGACATCGTCACCGGTGTTACCATCGGTGCTGTTCCGGCCAAGCGAATCGCCACCTTTGCCAATAAGACTCTCAATGGCGGCCGGATCTACGGCTATTTCCTGGGCTCCGGAATCCCTGGTGGCACCTTCACCGTGGCAGTTGCGCGGTCCCAAACCACCACCCGAATTCACATAGTCGTGGAGGCTATCACCGGTGACGCTGACATTGAGGTAATCGATTTCGCCGGGCAGGCGGGGTTCATCGGGACTCCTCGCCTCACTCTCCAGCCAGGCGGACGGCCCTCAATTGGCCTCACCGCGATGTACAGCTCGATCGACAACGTACTGGCAGTAAGCGCGGAAGCGAGCGGCCAGCAACGGGTCCAGGACCACGACTTCGGCACGGAAACCAGTCTAGCCAGCCGCCGTAGCGCCACGGCCACTAGCGACGTGTCCCTGGGCTGGAACATGAACCCGGGTCAGATTGCCCAAATGGCCATGCTGGTGGCCGAGTTGACGGAAACCCCGGCACCTCCAGACAGTGTCCCGCTGGACAGTGTCCCGCCGGACAGTGTCCCGCCGGATACCATTCCCACCGACAGCACGCCGACGGACACGATCACTCCGCCGCCGCCTCCGCCGGAGGACACTGCGGCGGTTCTGATCGGGGCGGGTGATGTGCATGCCAGGTGCGCCTCGACCCATCCCAGCGCAAAAACCAGTGCTCTTATCGCCAATGAGCCCAGGAGCGCCCGGGTCTTTACTGCCGGCGACAACGCGGGTGTCGATGGTACCGCAGCGGACTTCCAATGCTTTGATGGGACGTGGGGTCGGTTTAAGAGCCGGATGCACATGTCCATGGGTAACCATGAGCGAAGGGTGGATCCCACGGCCAAGGCTTACTACGACTATGGCAACGGGGTGGGGGTGGACTCGGGCGCGGTCGGTCGGCGGGGCGACGGTTACTATGGAGTAACCTACGGAGGATGGCGAATCCTGGTCCTCAACAGTGAGGTGAACATCAGCGAACAGGCCACATGGATCCGCAGAGATCTCGAAGCCCATTCCAACCTCTGTCAGTTGGCCATCTGGCATAAGCCGATGTTCAACAGCGGCACCAGCGTCACAGCCGTTACTGCGGTCAAGCCGCTGTGGCAGGCATTATACGCGGCGGGCGCCGATGTCATCGTGAACGCTCACGATCATAGCTATCAGCGCAATGCCAAGGTCGATCCCAGCGGCGTCCGCAATGCCCAGGGCATTCGCCAGTTCATCAGTGGGACTGGGGGCGGTGTCCTTGGCGGCCTAGCCAATCCTCGGTTGGGCATCAACGAGAAGGCCGTGATCGCCTGGGGGGTACTCAAGTTCAAGCTCTACAGCAACCGTTACGAATGGCAGTTCATCGACATCGATGGCGTGGTGCGCGATTCGGGTTCCGATCAGTGTCATTAAGTCTTCGGCATTAGTCAGATAGAATAAGTCATGTATTAATCTTGACTTATAGCTCGGGCCTTGACAATTGTGACGGAGGTCACGATTGTGTCTCCGGCGCGTGCACTCACGATAACGAGATGGTTGCCACCCCGGTGATCATTCCACTGCGCCCTGAAGGACTATTCCGCGTAGTCTCAGCAACAAACCTCTAATACAAACAGCTGGGTCGAAGGCTTCCTAGCATCCAGGGCTTTTCAGCCCCGAGGCCTTAGCCCTTTCCTCGCCGTCAGAATAAGCGACGAGCCGCCGTGTGCCCGGCCCTGCCGGCGTCGGCCCCTCGCCTGACGCGAGCACCACCTCAGCTACCACGGAGACAACAGAATGACCTATTTGGTCAGGCTGGTCCGACGGAGCGCATCTCGGCGAGTCCTGCCGATGATCGCGCTCACCGCCGCGATCGCCGCTTGCAACACCGACCAGCTCGCGCCCTACTCAGCTCAGGAACCCGGGGTCGCTGGATCTACCGATCAGCCAGTGGCCACCGGCATCCCGTCGGCCCCCGCGCTCTCGGCCGGCTTCGGGGGGATACCATTCGGTACCTTCGCCCAGCCGCTCGATGCTTTCGACCGCGTTCTCAACGGCTCAAAAGTGAATATCGGTCCCGACCAGATGCTCAAGGTTCTGGCCCAAATCAAGGCCCGGGGCGGCCGGGTGGTCCTCGCCTTGGCGGGCCATGAGGACTATTACAAGGACGCACAGGGGCACTTCAGCTTCAGCATGTGGAAGCAGCGAGTCAATCGGTACAAGGGAGTGAATCTCAGTTCCTACGTATCCGATGGGACTGTGATCGGGCACTACATGATCGATGAGCCCAACGACCCGTACAACTGGAACGGCCAGCCGGTCCCCGGGTCGATGCTCGAGGAGATGGCCAAGTACAGTAAGTCGATCTGGCCCACCATGCCCACGATCGTGCGCTCCCATCCGACGTACCTGGACAACTTCACCACGACGTACCGGTACCTGGATGCGGCCTGGGCCCAATACGCCGAGCGATTCGGCGATCCCCGGACGTACCTCGCGGCCAATATCGCTGCCGCCAGGAGCAAGGGGCTGGCCCTGGTCGTAGGGCTCAATATCAGCATGGGAACACTCAACAAGACCGCACTCAGCCCGCAGCAGATCGATTCCTGGGGCTCAGCACTCCTGTCGGACAGCTATCCCTGTGCGTTCATCAGCTGGCAGTATCGAGCGACGTACCTAAACCGATCCGATATCAGGGCGGCAATGGCCCGCCTGGCCCAGAAGGCTGCCAGCCGCTCGGGCCGCTCCTGCGGCGGCGGCTAAGGCTAGTTCACATACCGACAACTCCTGCTTAACGGCCATTCCACAAGACCCTCCGGATCGGGGAGGGTCTTGTGTTGTTCATTCTTGTGTCTCTCCGCGCCGCGAAGTACCTTCACTTATCAGGGTCAAAAGCTCTCCCAAAATCGGATAGTTACTCGCGGTCCAGACTCGACTCCGAGCTCCTCCCGGCATCTACATCGTGCTCCTCGCGGACTGCCTCTTGACTGGCGCTTGACCATGCCAGGCGACCTTTAAGGCGCGTGAGGTGACGTGGCTGATCCAGCAACCCTATCCAGCATCGGGGCTACGAAGGCGGCTCCTGGATTGACTATATCCCAGAGGATCACATGAAAAGACGGGACGCCGTAAAGCACATCTTGGCTGGAGCTGCACTGCCCCTGATTTCCAGCTGCGGCGTTGACCGGCTGCTGAATCCCAGTTTTGCCTCTAGCGCCTTCGGAGCCGCGACGCTGATCGGAGCCGGCGATCTCCACGCGACGTCAGCGGCCCTGGCTCGGAGAACGCGAACCGCGGGACTGGTGCGCGCCGTGCTGGATCGGGACCCGGCGGCGCGTGCCTTCATGGTGGGCGACCTGACCCATACCGGCAGCCTGACCGAACACCTCCAGTATTACGACCCCACTTGGGGGGTGTTCAAGGACCGGACGCTGTTCTGTATGGGAAATCACGATTCGGAATACTCGGGCAAGACGGGGGCGGGATACAACACGTACACCCAGGCTCCCAGATACTACGCCGAAAACCTAGGCAGCTGGCGGATCTATTCGCTCAACTGCTCACCGGCCTCCCACGGAGGCGCGGATCCAGCGGAGCAGACCGCGTGGCTCAGGGCCGACCTTGCGGCCAACCGGGATAAGCAGATTGCAGCCATGTTTCATTACCCGATGTTCTCCAGCGTCTGCGTCTATCATACCCAGCTCACCGGGCACCCCAACGATATGACGTGGAAGGCGAAGGTCGGACCGTGGTGGCGGCTCTTGCAGGACGCAGGTTGCGAGTTCGCCCTGAGTGGACACGCCCATCGCTACGAACGGCTCCAGCCGATGGGGGCCGATGGCATAGTCACGACCGCCGGGATCCGTCAGTTCGTGGTGGGCACCGCAGGAGTGATGCTCCGGGACATTGTGCCGCCCGCCCATCCTGCCTCGGAGAAGATCGTGATGAAGCACGGCGTGCTCCGGTTCGATCTGCTGCCGGATCGCTATTCGTGGACCTTCACCGACGAGTTCGGAGCCGTGAGGGATCAGGGATCTCAGACTGCCCGGAGGGTCGTGGCATGAAAGACAGGGCATGGGCAATCTGAACGCAGCATTCAGGGATCCTCAGCGCGGGGAATCTATGTAGATCCTGATCTCAGCGTGAGTTATCAAATTGACCCTTGACAAAAGTGACCGACGTCACGATTCTGTATCCGGCGCGGGCACTCATGACAACGAGATGATCGCTACCCGGTGATCATTCCATCGCGCCCTGTACGACTATATCCCCCTAGTCTCAGCAACACACCTCGTAACACAACACAGTCGGGCCAAAGGCTAATTGTAGCCTTTCCCCTCGCGTCAGAACACGCGCGATGAGCCGCCGTACCCGGCCCTGCCGGCGTCGGCCCCTCGCCTGCCGCGATCAAACCGTGGAGTCTCCTTATCAGAGGAGAGAGGAACGTTTCCGCATGACCTACACTTTGCATCTGAATCGGCGTCCGGCACGATTTCGAGCGTCCCTGATTGCCCTTGCCGCCATCAGCTTTGCCGCTTGCGACACCGCCGACCAGATCACCAGCACCACCCCAGCAGAGGGCCAGCCAGAAGGTCCGGCAGCGGTCGAGCCCAGCGCAGCCGATCCCACTGCCCTGACGCTCCAGGACACCCTCGGCGCCACCGATCCGACCGATCCCACCGGTGGTAAGCCGATCTACGACGACGAGGACGATCCGGTCGAAGAGGACAACGGGCCTTTCGACTTCTCCGCGCCCAGCGCGGTCGCAGCTGCGCCCGGAATGTCCAACCTGATTTCAAATTACCGGGGCGGAATGCCCATGGGCGTCACCCAGATGCCGAAGTCCCTGTATGGCCGCTACACCGGCGCACTCAGCGCGCCCAGCCCGGATCAAATACTCAACTACCTCGAGGCGGCTCGCCGTAGCGGCACTCGCGTCATGCTCGCCTTGGTGGGGAATGAGCGTTACTACAAGGACAGTCGGGGCCACTTCGACTTTGGCAAGTGGAAGGCACGGATGGATCGGTACAAGGGTATTAACCTGACTCCCTACATCACCGACGGCACCATCATTGGCCACCGGCTGATCGACGAACCGCACGATCCCCACAACTGGAACGGCACCACGGTCTCCCGCCAGACCCTCGATGCCATGGCCAAGTACAGCAAGTCGCGCTGGGGCGGTATGGCCACCATCGTTCGCTCCTGGCCTGCCTACCTCAAGGGCTACCGTTACAGCTATCTGGACGGTGGCTGGGCTCAGTACGCAACGCGGTTTGGCTCAATCAGCAACTTCCTGAACACAAACGTGAACTACGCCAAGGCGGCGGGGCTTTCCCTGACGGTGGGCCTGAATCAGCTCGCCGGAACCAAGACCGGTGGCCTGCGGGGCTACTACACTGGGTTCGGCTCCCTGACTGCCACTCAGCTCAAGACCTATGGAAGTGCCTTGCTGAGCAGCTCCTATCCTTGTGCCTTCCTCAACTGGAGGTATGACGATCGATACATGGCTCGCTCGGACATCAAGGCAGCCCTGGCCGCTCTGGGTACCAAGGCCCGCAGCAAGTCGTT
>DASUVR010000022.1:0-4720 GCA_036378855.1 Gemmatimonadales bacterium
TCAACCGGCTTAATCATCGCGTTCCCGGGACTGCCGCGGACCGGATCGCGGCATGTACTGTCCCCTTTGTGCTGGGCAATGGAATGAGGACCTCACTCAGATCGCCACTCGTCAGGTTCATCAACAACACAGTGGACCCACCTGCGGGGGCTGAATCATGGCGCTAAGCAGTCTTCCCGCGGCCGAGCTCCGGGCTTCAGTTCAGCCGCTCACCGGCGACTCGGATGACTACGACAGTCTCCTGGCGCACATCGGAGATGCGCGCATCGTGCTGCTGGGGGAGGCCAGCCACGGCACCCATGAGTTCTATCGCGAGCGGGCTGAGATCACTCGCCGGCTCATTCGAGAAAAGGACTTTGTAGCCGTTGCCGTCGAGGCGGATTGGCCCGATGCCTACCGGGTGAATCGCTGGGTGCGGTGCGTGGGCGATGATCGGACTGGCCGCGACGCGCTGGCCGACTTCCAAAGATTTCCCCGCTGGATGTGGCGGAATGCCGACGTCCTGGCCTTTGTCGAGTGGCTCCGCCGACATAATGAAAGACTCACCCCGGAGCGGCGGGTCGGCTTCTACGGTCTTGACCTTTATTCGTTGTTCAGCTCGATCGAGGCGGTGATCGGCTTTCTCGAGCGGGTGGACCCCGATGCCGCGCAAAGGGCACGCTACCGCTACGGCTGTTTCGAGGACTTCGGCGAGGACAGCCAGGCCTACGGGTACGCCGCTGAATTCGGGCTGAGTCGCTCCTGCGAAGACCAGGCCCTGCAGCAGCTACTGGAGCTGCAGCGGCGGCCGGCCGATCTGTCCCATCGCGACGGAAAGATTCCCGAGGACGAGTTCTTCTATGCCGAACAGAACGCCCGGCTGGTGAAGAACGCAGAGGAATATTATCGGAGTATGTTCCGGGGGAGGATTTCTTCCTGGAACTTGCGAGACCGCCACATGGCGGAAACTCTGGAGGCGCTGATCGCGCACTTCAATCGGTACGGTGGTCGGAGCAAGATCGTAGTTTGGGAGCACAACTCCCATATTGGCGACGCTCGTGCCACAAGCATGGGCGATTCCGGCGAGTGGAACGTGGGGCAGCTCTCCCGGGAGCGTTTTGGGGATGAGGCATTTCTGGTCGGGTTCACTACTTACAGCGGAACGGTAACCGCTGCGACAGATTGGGATGCGCCCGCGGAGCGCAAACGGGTCCGACCGGGTCTGCCCGGCAGCTGGGAGGCTTTGTTTCACGAGATAGGCTATGGCAACTTTGTGTTACCGCTGCGTGATCTGGCCCCAACGGAGGAAACGCTCAGTCAAAGCCGGTTGGAGCGTGCCATCGGTGTGATCTACCGGCCGGAGAGCGAGCGAGTCAGCCATTATTTCGAGGCTCAGCTTTCCCATCAGTTCGACGCAGTCATTCACTTCGATGAAACCCGAGCGGTCGAGCCGCTCGACCGTTCGGCCGGATGGGAGTCGGGGGAGTTGCCTGAGACCTTTCCGACCGGAGTCTGAGGAGGTTCAGCCATGCGGGGACAGGGCAAGCTTCTGACCGGCGCCATTGTGGGCGCGGGAGCGATGTACCTGCTGGATCCCGATCGGGGTGCCAGCCGCCGGTCATTCCTGCGGGACCGGGGCATTCACGTTGGACGCAAGCTAGAGGGTAACGGCCTCCAGTCATCGGAGGGCGTGGACAGTGAATCCGACGCAGAGGATACCCAGCCGAACTGGCGGCCAGCCACTCGGCTAGCCGTGGGCGCCCTAGGAAGTCTGGTGGCTCTCCAGGGTTCCCGCACCCGAGGCATTCAGGGCCAGATGCTCAGTCTCTTGGGAATGGGTCTGGTCACCCGAGCGGCTGTCAATCTCCCAGCCCGTCGTCTTGTCACGCTGGTGCGGGGCGCACGGCCGATCACGGTTGAGAAGACGTTACTGGTGGGGGCTCCGGCAGAGCGAGTTTGGGACATCTGGAGCAACTTCGAAGGCTTCCCCCTATTCATGGCTCACCTTCGGGAAGTCCGGAAGATCGAGGAAGGCCGCTCCTGGTGGGTGGCTGTCGGCCCGACAGGAGTTCCAGCGGAGTGGGAAGCGATCGTGACTGACTGGGTGCCAGGTCAGTTCATCGGGTGGCACAGCGTCGAGAATTCGCCGATCGAGACCTCGGGGCAGGTTCGGTTGAGTCCGATCACAGACCGCGAGACTCGAATCGATGTGCAGCTGGCGTTCACTCCCCCTGCGGGAGCCCCTGGACATCCCCTGGCCGCCTTGCTTGGTGACGACCCGAAACGGGCCATGGATGAAGATCTCCTGCGGTTCCAGCGCCTCTTGGAAGACGAGCCAGCCAACGTAGCGGAGGAAACCATTCACCTGCAGGAGGAGGAGCCCGGGAGCGGAAAGGCCCGTAGGCGAACAAAGAAGTCGTCCAGCAGAAAGAAGTAACCTGAACGATCAAGCACGCAGTGCGGCCACCACACGTTCCAGGTTCTGGCGAGCCTGCTTCTCATATCGCGCCTGAAACGGCGGCGTCTGATAAATCGATGGACGACCCAAAAATCTTCGAAGCACCTCCACTCGTCCCTGTCGATACACCGCATCGGATACCCACCGGTACTCCTGCCTGATCCCCCGCTCAAATAGCTCGAAGGCAGCCGGCTCCGCACCCAGTACCGAGAGATCGACATCACACACCAGTCTCGCGTCATCGTCGAGGGCCGGCTCGCTGTGCCGCGTCGCCAGCACCAGCGCCCGGATTCTGTCGGCTACATCAGGTTCCACACCGCCGCCCCGGAGTGTGGTTTCGGCCAGGGCCGCGCTCCGGTCTTCGTTGTCTGATCGCGCGGGAGCGTACACGGCGTCGTGAAACCAGAGAGCCGTCTCGACCTCCAGGGGTCTTCGGGCCAGGGCCATGTTTTCTTCCAGCTCGGTCAGACAGTGCCGAAGATGTTCGAGATTGTGGTACGCACGGATGGGTTCACTGTACGCGGCGGCAAGCTGATCGTAGACCTGGCGTCCGTCCCCACGGCCGCCCAAACCGGACCAGAGCCATCTCCAGCGCGTCGGGTCAGGGGCCGCAGCCGGCGCTGTCATCTCTACCTCATGACGGCTCGCGGAATTGCTCGCTGAAGCAGATCGGCGCACCAGGCTATCTCGATCTGGAGCCGTTCGATCTGCACCGCCGCCTCCGCCAGTGCCTCTTCCAGCTCGCGACCCTCAGTGACCGAGTGCAACGCGCGGACCAGCTCCCGCAGCCCGGTCAATTCATAGGACAGGAGCTCATGATAGCGTCGCGCGGCCGGCGGTGAAGTGGGTGCCAGCCGGCGGAGCTCGGCTTTTCGATCCAGGGTGTGCTCGATCGAGTGGCGGGCGGCGTAGTCCTCCGCTGCGATACCTGGTCGCCGCCGCTCCAATGGCGGCGCCAGAAAGGCGAGACGCCGGCGATGCTTGCTTCGAAGGAGCTCCAGGGTGTGAAGGACACCGGGTAGCGTCAGAGCCATGGATACCCTCACTGCTTCGGCAGATGCTTCTGGGATGTTCGATAGGGAGTTATCGATTATAGTCGAGATTCGGCTCGGGGCCTAGTGTTGCCTCGCTTGACCTCCTCTCCCGGCATCCGTAACATTTGTTCCCCCTTAAGGATGCATCGCCATGACCAGATTCGGTTGTGTTTGAGGGGCTGAAGGCCCGGTTGGAGCGTCTGCTGCAGGATCACTCCCGCCCCGACCCCCGGGCTCGTGCCGCCGCCCTGCGCGAGGCGGTGCTCGAAGCCAAGGTGGGGATCCAGACGATGCGCAGTGCATTGGCAGCCACCGAAAGGGAGCTCGAGGCGGAGCGGCGGCAGTTAGCCGACGCCGAGCGCCGGGGGCAGTTGGCCGCCCAATTGCCGGATCAGGAAACCGTCTCCGTGGCCGAGCGATTTGCTCAGCGCCATCGCGACAGGGTGGGGGTCTTGGAGCGGAAGCTCGCGGTTCAGCGCGAGGAGCTGACCCTCGCCGAGCGAGAGGCCGCCGACATGCTCAACGAATATCGGGGAGCGCAGCCGGGGTCGGTGGTCTCCGACTCGATCGACGCTGCCTGGCGCGACCTTGAGTCTGCCGGCGCCGACCGTCCAGATCTTGAATTGAACGGCCCAGACGATAGGGCAGAGACCGATCGGAAGCTGAAGCAGGCGGTGGAAGAGCAGCTCGCGTTTCTTAAACGGAAGCTGGGGAAGGACTCGTGAAAACACGGATACTGCTTCTTTTCGTTCTTGCCTCTCATCTCCCAGATCTCAGCGCTCAACAACCGATTTCCAGTCCTTCTCACGGGAAGAAGCTGGCGCACACCTACAGTATCGTTGCCTATGACTCCGTCACCGGCGATCTGGGCGTGGCGGTGCAGTCGAAATTTCCCAACGTCGGCGGCATTGTTCCCTGGGGTCGCGCCGGCGTCGGCGCAGTGGCCACCCAGAGCCTGGGCAACACGGCATATGGCGAACGCGGTCTGGATCTCATTGCTCAGGGAGCCACTGCCGAGGAGGCCCTCCGGATCGTGATGCGGACCGATACCATGCTGCAGGACCGCCAGGTGGGTTTGGTGGATACCCGGGGGAATGCGGCGAGCTTCACCGGAAAATCCACTTTCGATTGGGCGGGGGGCAGGGTAGGTGCACCCTCTGGACGAGGAAACGTCCTCGGCGGCAAGGGTGAGGTCATCGTTGGCCGAGGATACGCTGCTCAAGCCAACATCATGGTATCGGATCAGACC
>DASUVR010000023.1:0-9410 GCA_036378855.1 Gemmatimonadales bacterium
GGAAGCGGAGCTTCAAGGCATCGAACAGCAGGAGTCGCCCGACCAGCGAGTCGCCGGCCCCGATGATCCACTTGATCGTCTCCAGCGCCTGAATGCTCCCGATGATGCCAGGCAGGACCCCGAGTACTCCTCCCTCAGCACAGCTGGGGACCAATCCTGGAGGAGGGGGCTCGGAGTAGAGACAGCGGTAGCAGGGACCCTGGCGGGAATAGAAGACCGACGCCTGACCCTCGAAGCGGAAGATGCTGCCGTACACGTTCGGCTTTCCCAGCAGCACGCACGCATCGTTGACGAGATAGCGAGTAGGGAAGTTATCGGTCCCGTCCACGATGATGTCGTACTCCCCCAGGATCTCGAGCGCGTTCTGGGACGTCAGCCGAGTCTCGTGCTTCTCGATGCGCACATTGGGATTCACATCGCCCAGCCGAGCCTCGGCCGAATCGAGCTTGAGTTGACCCAGTGTAGACGTGCCGTGGACGATCTGCCGCTGCAAGTTCGTCAGGTCCACCACGTCAAAGTCCACGATTCCGATCGTCCCAACTCCGGCGGCGGCGAGATAGAGCGACAGCGGCGAGCCGAGCCCTCCGGCACCAACCGTGAGGACCCGCGCTGCCTTGAGCTTGCGTTGACCAGCGATGCCCACCTCTGGGAGTAGGAGGTGCCTGGAATAACGCAGGACTTCAGCGTGGGACAGCGCGACTTCGCTCCCCAACGCCGGAGATCCCCCGGCAATGCTGGGCACGATGGTGAGCACATCTCCGGAGTGTACCGGTGTGGCCGTGGAGGAGAGATGCCGGATGTCGGTCTCATTCAGGTACAAGTTGACGAAGTTTCGAAGCCGGCCGTCGTCTTGCAGCAGGTGACGCTTGAGCCCGGTATGGGCCGCAAGCAGGCCATCCAGCACCTCGCCCACGGTGTGACCAGATAACTGGATGGTGTCCTGGCCGGAGGTAAAGCTCCGCAGTGGCGTGGGGATCGACACGGTGACAGACATTTCAGACCTCATTGAATACGTCGAGAGACTCCGGCAACATGGCCGACCGATCGCCGGCCAGCTGCCAACTGGTGGCCTCGACCGCGTGTCCGCGGTCGACCCGCACGATCAGATAACTGGACCAGGGCCAGGCATGCTCGGCATCGAATGACGAGGGTGCCGCCGGGTGATCCGGGTGCGAGTGGTAGAACCCGAGCACCTCGAGCTCGGCCTGGCGAACCTCGGCCTCGATTTTCTTGAGGTCCTCGGGGGCGATCAGATACCGGTGCGGGTCGTCTGCCCGGCGATTCACCACCGGCAGCAGTCTGCGGACCTGCTTGATCTCACCCGGTTGTCCTGCCAGCACGCCGCAGCATTCCCCTGGGTAGGCCCGTTCTCCCTCCCGATGGAGTGTCCCCAGCAGCGCCTCGCTGACCCGCAACGTCACGTGACCCTCCAGCGGTGAAGGTCACTGAGATATCTCGCCCCCGAGTCACATCCGATCACAACGACACAGGCGTCCGGCTCCTCCCGAACGATGGCCAGCGCCGCGGCCACAGCAGCCCCGGCGGACCAGCCGACGAGATATCCCGCGTGCCGGGCCAGCCAGCGGGCGGTTCGATCGGCCTCTTCGGTAGAAACCTCAGCCACCGCGTCGGGGAGTCCGGGATTGTACAGCGCGGGCGGATGGTCTGACGTCGCCAAGTGCTTGAGCCCTTCGAGCCCGTGGAGCGGAGAGTCCGGCTGCACTCCGATGAGCCGGATGTCCGGCTTCTTCTCCTTCAGGAACCCGCCGGTTCCCATCATGGTTCCGGTCGTTCCCATTGCCGCCACAAAATGCGTGATCCGCCCTGCGGTTTGGCTCCAGATCTCCGGGCCAGTGGTTTCCCGGTGGGCCGCTGTGTTGGCGGGATTGCTGTACTGGTCGGCGAAGAAGTAGCGGTCCGGCTCCTCCCCGAAGATTTGGCGAGCCCGCTCGGTCGCTCCATCGGTGCCCTCCATCCGGTCAGTCAGCACGACCTCAGCACCGTAGATCTCCAGCAAAGCCCGGCGCTCCGGGCTGGCATTGGCCGGAACGCACATCGTGACCTCAACACCTGCGGCAGCACCCAGCATCGCGTAGGCAATCGCAGTATTGCCGCTGGACGCATCGAGCAGCCGGCGGCCGGCCAGCCCGCCCCGGCAGAGGGCATCGCGGAGAATGCTCCGGGCAGCGCGGTCCTTCACGCTTCCTCCCGGGTTGAGCCACTCAGCCTTGAGCAGGACCTGCCCTCCGCCAGCAGCATCCAGGCCGATGGGCAGCAGCGGCGTGTTGCCGACCGCCTTCCAGAGCGCAGGCTCCCACTCCCCCGGTTCAGCGTTCATTCCAACTCTCCCAATGCAAAAAGGCCCGACCGCTGGGTCGGGCCTCAGTTTCCAACCGAAGAGGGTCAGCTTCCTGACGAGATCCCGACCAATTCCTGGACTTCGGTTTCCTGCTTCATCAGATCGGCGAGTGAGATGCTGGCAAGCAACTCGTCCACTCGCTGCTGGAGCGCATGCCAGACCGGCCGAATGCTGCAGGTATGTCCCGGATTACATCGATCGGCGTCCACCGGATGAGTAGCGCAGTTGACCTCGAACGTCTGGTGCTCGGAGGCAGCCATAACATCCCGGACCGAAATGGCGGCTGGTTCCTTGGCCAGGTAGTAGCCACCCTTGGCTCCGCGCACGCTCTCGACCAGGCCGGCCCGGCGGAGCCGCAGCAGAATCTGCTCGACATAATCAGCCGGAAGTCGCTCGGTGTCCGCGAGCTCACGGGCAGCAACCGGTCCACTGCCGCCACGTCCGCGCTTGGCAAGGTGGATCGAGATGATCAGGCTGTATTCTGTCCAGGTAGTGACCCGCATGGGTTGAATATGCCTGTGAAAACAGGGGGAATCAATGCGAGGTGAGACTATTGGCTGCGCTAACCCTTATCCGCCGAAGTCCAACGAGCCACCTCTTCGGCGCTCATATTGCCATAGGGCCGGATGCGCGCGTCGCGAAACGTCCCGCCGAGCACATCGCCCAGGTACTGGGACCAGGAGAGGAGAGTTCCGTTGCAGACCGGCTCGGGTGCATCCGGGCCACCGACCTCCGCCTCGAGTCGCTGCAGCAGGTCCCGCATGACGGCTTCGGGAACCCGCGAGCGGGCCGAAGGGAAGATGAACCCGAACAGGATGAGATGGCCCAGCAGCACCCGCCAGTGAGGGCCGAACCGCTGAACCAACCTATCCCAATCCAGCCGCTCACCACTGGCAAGGATGAGGTGGGAAACGTCCGCCCCGTCGAAGCGCTCGCGCTCCATCACGAAGGCCTTCGACCAGATGGTCTCCTCGGGCGGCGCGATCTGTACTGGAACGCTTAGGACCTCCCCGCGGGCGGCATGCTCGAACCAGCCGTCATCCACCGCGGCCACTCCGTTGCCCGAGCTGAAAATTACATCGATGAATCCTTCGGGCGATCGGATCTTGGCCAACCAGTGTGAAAAGACCAGCTCCGTCTCATAGCCGGCGGTCGCGCAGGCTTCCAGCAGGCGCTGGACGTCTGAAGGCCGTGCAAAGATGTCCAGATCCTTGGTAGACTTGTCGATGCCGGCCTGGTGAATGAACGCGAACGCGCCGCCGACCAGGAACGGAACCTTGGCCCGGTTCAGCACCTCCATCGCGTCACGATAGAACAGCCGGGAGGGGGTCTCGACCAACGACTGCGTCGGGGCCAGCGCCATGTCGGACTCCGCAGAGGGGAGATTTATGATAAGTCGGCCCCGAACGTTCGGGGTGTGGCGCGGATCACCGCAGCCCTTTTCCGGTCGCGAGATCGTGCCAACATGACCAAACCGGCCGGTACCGTACGGATTGCCGCTCTGGGAGATATTCACCTGGGCGGGCGAGGATTGGAGCCGCCGTTGCAGATGCTCTTCAGCCAGGTCTCGGCCCACGCCGATGTCCTGGCGCTGTGTGGTGACCTGACCGACAGAGGAGACCCCGAAGAGGCGCGCCAGATGGCCAAGGCGTTGGGGTCGGTCACGGTGCCGATCGTCGCCGTACTGGGTAATCACGACTATGAGTGCGGGAAAGTCAGCGAGATAACCCGGATTCTGTGTGACGCCGGAGTGCGGGTGCTCGACGGCGACGCAGTCGAGGTGCTGGGGGTCGGCTTTGCCGGGGCCAAAGGGTTTGCCGGTGGGTTCGGCAGGGGGGCTCTCGGTCCTTGGGGAGAACCGCTGATCAAACAGTTCGTCCGGGAGGCGGTAGACGAGGCTCTCAAGCTGGAAACCGCCCTCAGTCGCCTCCGCACGGAGCGCAAGGTTGCGCTGCTCCACTATGCGCCCATCGCCGCCACTGTAGAAGGAGAGCCACGGGAGATCTATCCCTATCTTGGCTCCAGCCGGCTGGAGGAGCCGTTGGGCCGCTACCCGGTGGACGTGGTATTTCACGGTCACGCCCACCACGGCGCGCCCCAGGGGCGCACCATGGGCGACGTACCGGTATACAACGTCTCGATGATGCTGTTGCAGCGAACCTACCCGGATCGGCCGGCCTTTCGGGTGGTGGAGCTTCAGGTGGGCGACAACATCACTGAAGGGACGTTGGGCGGCACCCCGCTTCGGCGGGTTACCGACCGCCCGGTTGCTTGACCGGCTCGGATTCGAGGTCCCCTGGGACGCCGGGCTCCGTCATGGCTCGAAGGTCTAGAATCTCCTCTAGTTCCGCTCCCTTCAAAATTCCTTTCTGGATAACCAATTCTTTGACCGTGAGGCCGGTTGCTACTGCTTCCTTGGCGAGTTTAGCCGCCTCACCGTAACCGATGCGTGGGGCCAGGGCAGTAACCAGAGCCGGGCTCCGCTCCAGCCAATACCGGCATTGCGCCTCATCGGCCTGAATCCCGTCGATGCAGCGCTCCGCCAGAACCGAGGTCGCGTTTCCCACGATGAACAGCGCGAACAGGATGTTGTGCGTGATCACCGGCATCATCACGTTCAGCTCGAGCTGTCCCGCCTCCGTGGCCAGCCCTACCGTGGTATCCAGGCCCAACGCCTGGTAACACACCTGGTTCACCATCTCGGGAATGGACGGATTCACCTTTCCCGGCATGATGCTGGAGCCCGGCTGCACCGGAGGGAGGAGAATTTCCGCCAGGCCCGTCCGGGGACCCGACGCGAGCAGCCGCAGATCATTGGCGATCTTGTTCAGGTCGAGCACGTAGGCCCGAAGCGCCCCGCTGAACGTGGCGAAGTCCCCCAGCGACTGCATCAGCTGAATCAGGTCGCGTCCGGGCCGAAGCTGCATGCCGGTAATCCGGGACAGCTGCTTGACCATCAGCTCGGCATACTCCGGCTCGGCGTTGAGGCCGGTGCCCACGGCCGTTCCCCCGATGTTGAGCTCACGCAACCAGTCCGCCGCCGCCTCCAGCTTGTCCCGATGGCGCTGAACCGTGCGGCCGTACGCAGTGAACTCCTGGCCCAGCCTGATCGGCGTGGCGTCCTGCAGGTGGGTACGCCCGGACTTGATGATGTGATCGAACTCTTCGCCCTTGGCCAGAAGCGAGGTTGCCAGCCGGTCGAGAGATACCAGAGTTCCCGAGAGCGTGGCCAGAGTTGCCAGTCGCATCGCGGTGGGGATCACGTCATTGGTACTCTGCGCCATGTTGACGTGATCGTTCGGATGCACCGGCTGATAAACTCCCCGGGTTGAGCCCAGGAGCTCGTTGGCCCGGTTCGCCAGCACCTCATTACAGTTCATGTTGTGACTGGTCCCGGCCCCGGCTTGATACACGTCCAGAATGAATTGGTCTCGGTGCTTGCCCCCGAGAATTTCGTCGGCCGCCTGCACTATGGCATCGGCCAGGCGAGGCTGGAGCCGCCCGGTCTGCTTGTGCACCACTGCCGCCGAGCGCTTGATCCAGACTACGGCGTCGACGAAGGCCGGCAAAGGCCGGAGTCCGGAGATGGGAAAGTTTTCCGATGCGCGCAGGGTTTGAATCCCGTACAACGCGCTGGAGGGCACCGCTTTTTCGCCGAGGGGATCTCGCTCGATCCGAGTAGGCGCGGCGGTTTTTGCGTCGTGTGAAGTCACTTCACATCCGGGGAAGAATGACCACCTACTTTAGGTCGATCGCCGACATCGCCGGGTTCTCTGGGGAGAAGCCGTTCAAAGCTGACCTTTTTGGCAGCCCCAGGCTGTTCGTCGGACTGAATTGTTTTCAGCCGGGGCAATCACAAAAAGTTCACATCCACGCGAGGTCGGACAAATTTTATCTGGTCCTCTCAGGAAAGGCGAGGATGATTGTGGGAGAGGAGACTCGGGAGGTGGGGCAAGGAACCGTGGTCTGGGCTCCAGCGAATCTGCCTCATGGTGTGGCGGAAGCACTGGAACCGACCGTGATGCTGGTCGCGATAGCGCCACCCCCCAGCGCGATCAGCCCTCCAGCTGCTCCCTGACGTCTGTCGCGCCCTGACGGGCGAGCTTCCTGAGCGCCGGCCAGCCGTAAATCTTCGCGGCCAGCCACACGCCCAGCACCACGCCCACCCCATTGGTATACCAGCGCCAGGCCAGCAGCAGCCAGCCCTGGTGTTCTCCCAGATCTCCCGCAGCGCCGCCCAGAAATCCCAGCTCGACCGCGCCCGCTCCCGATGGGGTCGGCAGCAGCAGCTGACTGTAGAGCAGTGCGAAAGACCCCACCAGCATTGGTCCCATAGCCGGCGGATCCGGCAGGGTGAGCGCGAGAACCGGAAGAATCGCGACCCTGGTTCCCAGATTGATCAGACTGAGCGGAAGGCTGGCCACCAGTGGCCACCAGGGCATCCGGCGCCAATACACCAGGGCGCGCTTGACCGGGCGGCGCAGGTGTCGAGCCACTGGGGAGCTTACTGAGCGGGCATAGCGCCAGGCCAGAATACTGATGAGAAAAACTCCGGCCACCCAGGGCCAGGCGTCCTCTGCCGCCGTCTCGAGCCGGGGACCCACGCTTGACCACCATGCCGGCGCGTACTGCCAGGCGAGCCATCCGGCCGCGATGATGATCACCGGCCAGGCTGCAAGCACCTCGAGACTGATTCCCACGAAGGCCGCGGTAGCGGGTACCCGGCTTCGGAGCATCCCAGCCAGTCGCGCCGGCTCGCCGCCGATCCGGAGCGGTGTCAGAGCACAGGCCGCATCTCCAAACGCATTGAGAATGAAGGCGTCCTTGACGCTCAACGGATAGCCGAGGCCCTGGATAATCCATTGAATGCGCCAGGCGCGCGCCAGCAAGTCGGCAGCGACCAGGCCGACACAGATGAGGTGAGCCTCTAATACCGTCACGCGGGCTGATGCCCGGCGCAGAGATCAGCGTACCGCCCGACAGTTCGATGCTCGCACCACCGGTCCAGAGCACCCGCCAGCGATCGGGCGGTTGCGCGGTGATTGAGGTCCTGTGGATGAAGGGCGAGCCGGGGCCAGGCGCTGTCCCGTTGGAGCCGCCACCGAGCCGCCGCCACCGCGGACGAGCCCCAGGCTCTGAGCGGCGTTCTCGAGCTCCAGCGTACAACCGGCGACGCCACTCGCCTGCCTGAAGACAGGAGGTGAATGCTGGACGCGTCTTCAGTGAACTTGAGCCCCAGCGCTCGCGCCGCTGTGTCGGTGGCCTCGCGGGCCAACCACGCCGGCGCAACGAACCCGGAGGTATTGATTCCGACCCGGCGCAGTCGGGCAAGGCCTTGGGCGATTCGGCCTCGGGCGGTTGGCTCTGCCAGTGTGAGAAACTCCGCTTCTCCGGCGGTGTTGCCCCAGGCTCGCCAGGCATCGGCGGGTCCCCGTTGCAGCCCGTTCTCATCGTGCCGTTCACCGTGCAGGATCAGCTCCGCGCCCTGCTCTGCCCCGTCCTGCACCCATTGCACGAACTGGGGATACTCCTCGAGTGGCCACTCGCCGTGCCAGTTGGGTACCACGAGAAGCGCCGGAGTCACACCGCGGCGTCGGCAGAGCTCCCAGAGCTTCAGAACGTTCTTTTCGTGAGCGGGGGAGACGTCGTGAATGGAGACCAGCAGCATCACAGATCCAGAATGCGGCGATATACGCCGAACAGCCGGTCGAACACCTGATCCCATCCGTGGTAGGCCTCCACGTACGCCCGGCCCCGGATTCCCAACTCATCCAGGCTTCCGGTGATCATTCGGATGGCCGCCTCAGCCAGTGCGTGGCCGTCACCGGATACAAACGATGCCCCTGCCCCGGATCGGGTAACCGTTTCCGCCACGCCCCCCCGGTCGGCCGTGAGCACCGGGGTGCCGCTGGCCAGTGCCTCCAGGGCGGAAAGTCCGAAGGTCTCCAGCGAGCACGGAGCAACATACAGATCGGCGGCGGCCATCAGATCGGCCAGGCGTTCTCGATCTCCCTCGAACGGGAGCCAGATATACCGGTCGCTTCCTGGTTGCCGCTGCAGTCTCGCTCGTGAGGGACCGTTTCCCACCAGGACGAGTCGGGCCCCGGTTCGCCGCTCGACCTCGGGCCAGCTGGAGAGCAGCAAGTCGAGCTCCTTCTCCCGGGCGATCCGGCCCACGAACAGCGCCAACGGCCCCTGGGGCAGCCCCAGGCTCCGCCTGGTTTCCGCCGCGTACGACCGACGGCGCGGGTGGAATCTGTCCAGGTCCACGCCGAGGGAAACCCGCTGCACTCGTTCCACGCCCTCGCGCTCCAACTCGCCTGCCACGAAATCCGAGGGAGCCAAAGTGGCCTTGACCAGCCGGCTCAAGCGGCGCACGTACCGCCAGGCGAAGCGGCTCGCCGTGCGACGCACTGCCCCCGTCCTGTGCGGCCAGGGTGCGATGACTCGGGGGAAGTTGCTGTGGTAGAACCACACGGCCGGGACCTGTCCTCCTCGGGTGGCGAGGTGTACCAGCCAGGGAGCGCACCAGGCGCTGCCGACCTCTATTAGCTGGGGGCCCTCGTGAGCCACAATGCGGCTGGTGGAGCGGGTCGCCAGCATGAAGCGGTACGGCTTCTGAGTCGGGATCGAAGGACCGTGCAGCCGGTAACAGCGAACGCCGCCGGTCTCGTGGATCGAGTCACGCGCGCCCGGCACCACGAGGATCTGGCGCAGGTCAGGCCGACTCTCGACGTAGCGTGCCTTCTGCAGCAGGTAGGTGCGAACTCCTCCGGTCGTTTCCCCGAAAAACTCGGAGATGTCGAGCACCCCAAGTGCGCCCGGCCTGAGCCGGGGCGGCAGGACACTCCGGGAGATGTCCAGCGAAGACCGCGCGTCGATCCCGGAAAACACGTCGAGATCGGGAATGGTCCACACCGCGCGGTCAGTCAGAACAATCCCCGAGTGGATACATGGTGCCGCAGTTGGCGCAAGGATTCTTGCAGCCGCGCACCCGCGGACGAACCGGAAACCCGCAGCGGTTGCATGTAGCTGGTACGGCGGTACGGCG
>DASUVR010000024.1:0-6186 GCA_036378855.1 Gemmatimonadales bacterium
GCTCAGGGAAACGGTGGAGATCATCGCTGACCGGCTGAGCCAGGCGGAGGAGACCGAGCGGCGGGAACAGCTGCTTCAGGAGCTGCGCGGAGTGATGCGCCGGCTGGAGACGATGTCCGACGGTCTGAATCGCGCCTTGCGTCCGGCCCCCGGTGGGCCGCCCAGCGTCCGTTGGATGGAGCGCAGCGCGCGCGGACAGCACGTCAACCTATCGGTGGTTCCGCTCGACCTGGCCCCACTCCTGCGGGAATTGCTGTTCGATCGGCTGGACAGCGTAGTGCTGACCAGCGCGACTCTGGCGGCGGCTGGTGACTTCGAGTTTCTCGAGTCCCGTCTGGGGTTGAGCGGTGAGTTCTCTCCCGTACGAGTGAGGGAAATACTGCCGTCGCCATTCGACTATGGATCTCAGTGCGTGTTCGGCGTGCCCAACGATCTGCCGGAGCCGCGCGTAGACGAGCCAGGACACGGCGCCGCAGTTGTCCAGGTGATCAATGATCTGGCCTACGCTTCGGATGGTGGAATGTTCGTGCTGTTTACCAGCCACAGTGCCCTCCGGCGGGCCGCCCAGGAGCTCCGGGGAGGAGGCGTGGCTACCCGGTGGCCGCTACTGGTTCAGGGCGAGGCGCCCCGGGACGTGCTGTTGCAGAGATTCCGCGATGCGGAGAACGCCATCCTTCTCGGCACCGATTCCTTCTGGGAAGGAGTGGATGTGCCGGGCCGGGCGCTCCGCGCTCTCATTTTGAACAAACTACCTTTCAAGGTGCCGTCGGAACCGATCACTGCGGCCAGGCTCGAGCGTCTGGCGGAAGAGGGGTTGGACGGGTTCATGCACTATCTGTTACCTCACGCCGCCCTCAAGCTGAAGCAGGGGTTCGGCCGGCTGATTCGCAGCAGTCAGGACACCGGAATTGTGGTCCTGCTGGACAGTCGCGTCGTCACCAAGCGGTATGGGCAGCTTCTGCTGAGCGGCCTGCCTAGAGCAGATCGTATCGTCGGCAGCTGGTCCCAGGTGCGAACCAAATGTGAAGATTTCTTTGCCCGTGAGGGCCTGCCCCGAGCAGCCGAGCATCGGGGTGCCATCGTATGACGCCGCTCCGGCCATCGAAGATCATTGGCATCGGCCGGAACTACATCGAGCACGCCCGTGAGCTGGGCAACGAGCTGCCTCAGGTGCCCATGGTGTTCTTCAAGCCACCGAGCTCGCTTATCGGATCCGGCGAGTCGATTGTGCTCCCGTCGATCTGCCAAAGAGTGGAGTTCGAAGCCGAGATCGGTGTGGTTATTGCTCGCCGGCTTCGGAATGCCGATCCCGCGGCCGCAGAGCGGGGTATTGAAGGCTACGTTTGCGTGAATGACGTGACCTGCCGGGATTTGCAGAAGACCGACGGCCAGTGGGGAAGGGCCAAGGGCTTCGACACCTTTTGTCCGGCTGGCCCCCGGGTTGCGAGCGGGCTGGACTGGCGCAAATTGGAGCTTTGTTGCCGGGTGAATGGAGTCGAACGACAGCGCGCAAAAGCAACGGACATGCACTTTTCCATCCCCGAGCTCGTGTCGTTTCTCAGCGGAGTCATGACCCTCGAGCCGGGCGATCTCATCGCCACCGGTACCCCGGCCGGAACCGGACCCTTGAAGGATCGGGATGTCGTGGAAGTAGAGATCAGTGGAGTAGGGATCATCTCGAACCCGGTTCGACAGGACAGTCAATGATTGGCTTCAGTGAGCGGTTGCAGCGTCTTCCTGGCTATCCGCTAGCCGAAATTCCAACCATCAAGCGCCGGTTGATTGAGGCCGGGGTGGATGTGATCGATCTGGGTGCAGGCGACAACGACACGCCTCCGCCCGAAGTCGCCGTGAGCACCATGACGGAGGCTCTTCACAACCCTTTGCTGAGCAAGTACGGGTTTCAGCAGGGGCTCCCAGAGTTCCGCCAGGCGGCCTCCCGCTGGGTCGAGCGTCGGTTTAATCAGCAGTTCGATCCATTCACGGAAATCCTCCCTCTTATCGGCTCCAAGGAAGGATTGTCGCACCTACCGCTGGCGGTGATCAATCCGGGTGATGTGGCGATCGTGCCCGAACCGGGATACCAGGCGTATCTCGGCGGCGCCCTCCTCTCCGGCGCCGAGCCGTACATCGCCCCGCTGCTGCCGGAGAACGAGTTCCTGCTGGAGCTGGATCAACTGCCCGGAGACATTCTGCGGAGAGCCAAGATCGTCTTCGTCAATTATCCCAATAATCCGACGGCGGCGATCGCACCCGTGGCGTATCTCGAGCGAACCGTCGCCGCCTGCCGCCGCCATGGGATTCTGCTGGCGTACGACAACGCGTACTGTGAGCTCACCTTCGATGGCTACCGCGCGCCGAGCATCTTCGAAATCGCCGGGGCCCGCGATATTGCGATCGAGTTCTTCTCGTTATCCAAGAGCTATTCGATGACCGGATGGCGCCTGGGATTTGCCGCCGGGCGGGCCGAGCTGATCGGCGCGCTGACCCGGGTGAAATCGTATGTGGATACCGGGCCTTTCCTCGCGGTGCAGAAAGCCGGAGCCGCGGCTCTGGAGCACAGCGACGAACTGGTGGCACCAATCCGGACCGAGCTGCAGCGCCGCCGGGACGCCGCCGTAGCAGCGCTGGCGCAGGCCGGCTTCACGGTCGACCCGCCCAAGGCCGCCATGTATCTCTGGGTGCCTCTCCCGGCGGGCACCAGCTCCGCGTCCTTTGCCAAACGGGCCCTGGAACAGAATGGCGTGGTGGTGTTGCCAGGCAGCGCCTTTGGGCCTGCCGGTGAAGGATTCTTTCGGATCGCCCTGACGGTCGGAGCCGATCGGCTCCAGGCCGCAGCCCTCCGGTTGGGCGAGACATTGACAGAGCTCCGCCGAGGGCCGGTTGCGACCTCCGTTTGATGTCCGGCCTCCCCAACGCAGACCCTGGCCCTGGATTGCTCTGGGGGCCAGCGTGCTGGTGCACAGCCTCTTTCTATTTACCTCGGTAAGCGGTCGCCGTCCTACCTTCCCCAGGTTGCCGCAACAATTAATCGTGCTGTCGCCGCCCTCCGAGGGGCGCGAAGATGTGCCGATGCGCTATCAGCCGCCGGAGGCTCAAGCGAACCGGAGAGGCCGTGCGCCGGCGGAGGGCGAGCGTGCTCGGGGCAATCGTCTGTCGCGGCCGGTGCTGCCGACTCCTCCTCGAAAGGCCGTTGCAGCATTGCCTGAGAAACCGCCTGAACGGCCTGCGGCGGACACCGGCAGTGCGCCGCGGACGCAACCCGCGCCCCGTCAGCCGCAGGCGGACGCATTGGGCCGCATAGCCCCCGGACTGGCGCAGGGCAGACTGTGGGTACGTCCCCTGCCGCTACCGCCCAAAGAGCTGGCCCAGCGACTCACTCGAAGCCGGGCGGAACTGGTCGACAGTGCTGTCACCGCCATCGTTCAGGCGTATCTCGACTCGATCGCCAACGACCCGGCCAGCCGCAACCAGGGTATGCCGAGCTGGACTACTCAGATAGCGGGGAAGAAATTCGGACTGGACGGAAAGAACATCTACATTGCCGGTCTCAAGATTCCGGCCGCGGTGCTGGCGCTGCTGCCCATTCCCGCCGGAAACATCGACCAGAATCGGGCCTACAATCATCTGATGGATTTGCGCAGCGATCTGATGTATGCGGCGCAGCGGGCCCAGAACATGGAAGAGTTCAAGACCATGATTCGGGAAATGCGCGAACGAAAGGAGCGGGAGCGGGAGTTCCAGAAGAATCAGGGCACCGCGCCGCCGCCGGAAAAGCCACTAACGCCTTAGAACGTTACCGGGACCGGGACAAGCGTGAGCGGTAAGCGGCTCACGCTTTTTCTTCCCCCCCATCCAGCCCCAGCAGGTCCGCCAACGCCCGGTCCACCACCTCGGCGGCTTCACCTTCGATGATCTTCTTCAGAATATCCGCGGTCTCGAGTGGTAGACTCTCGGGATGCACTCGGTCACGCTGGTAACGCACGATGTTTCCCAGCGGGACCGGGGCAACTTCAGGATCCTCTGACTCAGCCGCTTCATCAGCCAGCGACGCTTCGTAGGACGAGCTCGGCACGCTTGCGCTCCATGGCTCCTCCGGCTCTTCCGCCTCTTCCGGCAGCGGCACCATGGCGAACAGCTGACACTGCAGACCGGGGGGCGCTACCCGCGCGACCAGCACGACCTGCAGCGGCTCGTTGAAAAAACCATGGACCTGGATCTGCTCCCACGCTTCCGGGGACATCACGGACCGCGCAACCAGTCGTCCGTTACGGTACGTCCCCATGCAGACCATCTCTGCCGGAACCCGATCGTCCTGGATCAGGCTCACTACCAGCTGTACCGGCTCCGCGGTTGCGGCGATCGCTGCCGGGACCGGCACGGCGTCGTTGTCTGCAGACCCGGATTCGTCACTTGTCATCTGGAATCAGTACGCGAACCAGCCTAAGGAGGCAAGCCGAGCGGAGCGATGGAAAGCGCAGCGCTAGGGTGTGGTGCTGGTCGCCGACCTCCGAGGATCCCAGATCTCGCCGCTTTCGTTGACCACCGCAGCGGCAGCGCCGAAGTCTTCGGCGGAAAGCTGACGCACCAGCCGCACCGCCTGCCGCTCCGGATCCGGAGCCGGCCCGCTCTGCGGAAGCTGAAGCATTGGCACGAGACGAGCCCGGCGGAGCGGCCCCCGTCCGGGAAACTCCAGCTGCAACACTCCAGTGACACCGAGAGGGCCGGAGAGGTTGAATCCACGATAGGTCACGAAATTGCCCAGCGAGTACGCGATCAGACGGCCCCGGTAGAATTCCATTCCCCGGAGCACGTGGGGTCCGTGGCCGATCACCGCGTCGGCGCCCGCCTCGATGACCGCACGGGCCCACCGGCGAAGGTCTCCCCGAGGCTCGGCCCCCAGTGACTCGGCGGCCTCGGCGGTGTGCACGGCCTTGGCCCCTTCGCTCCCGCCGTGGAACGTCACCAGGAGCAGATCGACTAGTGGCCGCAGCGAGTCCACCACCGCGGCGCTCCGTTCGATGTCCAGCAAGTCGTAGGCAAACGGATAGGTCGTGAAGCCGATCAGGCCGACGGTGGTGAGACTGTCTCCGCGCCTGACGGTGTCAATCACGATCCTCCCGAGCGGTCCATAGAGTCCAATCCCCAGACTGTCGAGGATGTGTTCGGTGGAGGCGCGTCCGGCAGAACCGAGATCGTTGGCGTGGTTGTTGGCCAGGTTCAGGTGAGTGAACCCGGCTTCCACCAGGCGAGGAGCCAGCCAGGTGGGTGTACGAAAGGCGTAACAGTTAGGACGCACCGCCAACGTTTCGGCTGGCTGCCGAGTTGCCCGGCGGTGCTTGGGATGAGGCGGCTTCACTTTCACCAGACACTTGGTCGAGGTACCGGTGTCGGCCAGCACTCCCTCGAAGTTGCCGACCACGAGATCACCGGTGAGACTCGGTCGAGCCATTTTCAAGAGACTCTTGCCGCTGTCGGGAGGTACCCCGTCGGGTAGAGTGGATGTGCCCAGGTTGATGTCGCCGACAAAGGCCAGACGCACGGTAGCGGGTGGTGGGGGCAAAGGCGGGGCGGAGGGTTCGATCAGCGGGGAAGGGGGAAGGGCGAGAGTGTCGGCCCGCTCCGCCGAGGGCTGGGGCGATGGCTGAGTGGGCGGAGTCGACTTGGCGCATCCAAGCACGATCAGGACGAGCAGCCCGGGAGCGCAGCGTCTCACGCCGTGCTCACCCTCCGTGCTGCCGAGCCACTGCTTCAATCCGTCTGAGACTCTGCTCCCGACCTACGACTGCCAGCAGCTCGTTTACCGGCTCCGAAACCGTGCTGCCGGTCAGAGCCACCCGGACCGGCTGCATGACGTCTCCCAGCTTGGCCTTTTCGTGCTCAGCCACCTTCTTCAGCGTCTCGAGCAGCCGGTCCGGATGCCATCCTGCTGTATCGATGTCCTCGAGTGCTGCCGCCGCCAGGCCGAGATTGCGCCCGAATGCAGGGCCCATCTTCTTGAGCAGTGCCTCGCCCTTGGCGTCGAGGGTGGCACGAGTCGGATCCAGCCGCACCGCCACCTGTTGGGCAACGTGGAGAATGGTTCGCGAACGCGCCTTGACCGAATCGATGAGCGGTCGGAGGTCACTTTCGACCTTGATGCCCATCTGCTCCAGCTGCCGGCGCACCGGCCGCTCCAGCTCTTCG
>DASUVR010000025.1:0-4340 GCA_036378855.1 Gemmatimonadales bacterium
AGAGTTCGCCTGGTGGCGCTGGACCGCCACGACCGGGCCGTCGCCACCCTGGACACTTCACTGGTGATCCGGTATGACCACACGCTGAGCGAGAAGGAGTTCCTGGTCGGAAGGGTCGAGATGCCGCTCCCCCCAGGCAGATGGAGCTATCGCGCGGCCATTCAGGAAGGCGACAGCGGAGGCGTCCTGCTTCCCCGCGACACCGTGTTGGTAGCGCACAACGGAGAGGTTGCACCCGCCCTGAGCGACATCGCGATGGGCACGCCCGGCCGAGCCGTTCCCTGGAAAACAGACGCCGGAGACACCGTGCTGCTGGCGCCGTCGGCCCTCTTTCGGGAGAAGTCTCAGATCGTGGTCTACTACGAGGTCCGTGGGGTCGCGACCGGCGTAGGCTATCGCCACCAGATTGCCGTCCTCCGCCCCGGCCCCCAGACCGGAGACCAGCGTCCGCTGGTGGCCTTGTCCTTCGATGAGGTCGCGGCAAGCCCGGTGATCCGGTCGCGCCGGGTGGTCCGGCTCGACCAGCTCAAGCGGGGCAGCTACATCGTAGAGGTGAGAGTGGGTGGTCCTGAAGGGCAGCAGCAGATCCGGCGGCGACTGATCCACATCATCGGCAACTAAGCCCGCGCTTCTACTCCCATTCGATCGTGGCCGGCGGTTTGGAGCTCACGTCGTATACCACCCGGTTTACCCCATCCACCTCATTGGCGATCCGACTGGACACCCGGGCGAGTACCTCGGAAGGAAACGGGTACCAGTCAGCGGTCATTCCGTCGCGGCTGGTGACCGCCCTGAGGGCAATGACCTGATCGTAGGTGCGCTCGTCGCCCTGTACGCCGACCGAGCGGATCGGGAGCAGCACGGCAAAGGCCTGCCAGATGTCATCGTACAGTCCGGCCGCCCTGATCTCCTCGGTGTAGATGTGATCTGCCCGCCGCAGGATCTCCAGATTTTCCGGCGAGACATCGCCCAATATGCGAATCGCGAGCCCCGGACCAGGAAACGGGTGCCGGCCTACCATCTCTTCCGGCAGTCCCAGCTCCCGCCCCACCTGCCGTACTTCATCCTTGAACAGCTCGCGTAATGGCTCGAGCAGCTTGAACGGGAGCCGCTCGGGCAGCCCACCGACGTTGTGGTGCGTCTTGATGGTGACCGACGGACCGCCGAGGGGAGAGAGCGATTCGATGACGTCGGGATACAGCGTCCCCTGCACCAGAAACCCGACGTCCTTGCCGACCGAACGGGCTTCGGCTTCGAACACATCGATGAAGGTGTGGCCGATGCGGCGCCGCTTCTCTTCCGGATCCGTGATTCCAGCGAGCTTCTCCAGAAAACGGTTCCTGGCATCCACGACTCTGAGATCGATGCCCAGATGGCGGCGAAAGGTCTGTTCCACCTGCTCCCGCTCGTGCAAGCGCAGCAATCCGTGATCCACAAAGATGCAGGTCAGCCGGTCTCCCACAGCGCGATGCACCAGAACCGCGGCCACCGATGAATCGACCCCGCCCGAGAGCCCGCAGATGACTCGCGCGTTGGGACCGACCGTCTCCTGAATCCGGGCGACCTCGGTCTCGACGAAATGCCCCGGCGTCCAGTCCGGGGTACAGCCGCAGATCTCGAACAGGAAGTTGTTGAGGATCTCTCCGCCCCTGGGCGTGTGGGCCACCTCCGGGTGGAACTGCACACCAAACAAGGGCCGGCGATTGTGCTCGAAGGCAGCGATCGGGGAATTCACGCTCGATGCCGTGATCGCGTAGCCCGGAGGAGGAGCATCGATGTGATCGCCGTGACTCATCCAGACCGGCGTTTCCTCTCCCTGCCCAAACCCCTGGAACAATCGGCCACCTTCAACCCGCACGTTGGCCCGGCCGTACTCGCGCCGATTGGCGCGCGCCACCTGGCCGCCGGAGAGGTGGGCCAGGAGCTGCATGCCGTAGCAAACGCCGAGAACGGGGGTACCCAGCTCGAGCAGAGCGGGGTCGGCAGTGGGGACGCTGTCGCCGTACACCGAGTTGGGCCCGCCGGAGAGGATGATCCCCTTGGGATTCCAGTTTCGGATCCACTCCACCGTGCGAGAGGGTGGATGGATCTCACAGTACACGTGCGCTTCGCGTACCCTTCGCGCAATCAGCTGGGTGTATTGCGAGCCAAAGTCGATGATCAGGATCGAGTTCATGGCGAATGCCGCTCACCGGCGAACAGGTCCTCGACCCGTTCCCGGGGGCGGGCAACCCACCACCTGCCCTGGTCGACCATGATTTCGGGTGGCCTGGGCCGACTATTGTAATTCGAGGCCATGACAAATCCGTAGGCCCCGGCGCCCAGCACCGCGAGGCCGTCACCGGAGCAGAGGCCGGGCAGCATCCGGTCCAGCGCCAGAAAGTCGCCGGTCTCACACACTGGTCCCACCACATCGGCCCGCACCGAGGATCGGTCCCGTTCCTCCAGCTCGACGATCTCGTGATACGCCTGATAGTGACTGGGCCGGACCAGGTCGTTCATTCCGGCGTCTACAACCACAAATTCTTTTCCTCCGGAGTGCTTGCGATACAGCACCCGGGTGAGGAGCACTCCAGCGCTGCCGACCAGAAATCGCCCGGGCTCGAGATAAACAGTCAGACCGGTCGGAGCCAGGCGCGGTATGACGGCGGCGGCGAACTCCGCCGGTTCGATTGCCCGCTCTTCCGCGTACCGGATGCCCAGGCCTCCGCCAATATCCAGTACCCTCAGGGTACTCACTCCGTGCTGCCGGACTCGCTCGATAAGATCGGTGAGGTGGGCGATCCCCTGCAGGTAGGGATCCAGGTCCACGATCTGACTTCCCAGATGCATGGCCAGAGTAGTGAGCTCCAGCTGAGGGTGCTCCGCGATGAACTGGGCTGCTGGAAGCACCTGATCGGTAGGAAGGCCGAACTTGATCCCGCTCTTGCCGGTGGAGATATAGGGATGGGTGTCGGTGGTGACGTCCGGGTTGACCCGGATGCCTACCTGCACCCGTTGCCGCTGAGACTCGGCGATCCGAGCCAACAGCTCGAGCTCCTCGCGAGATTCCACGTTGAGATGCCCGATGCCGGCCTTGACGGCGGTCTCCAATTCTCCGGCCGTCTTGCCTACTCCACTGAACACGATCTTGTCGGGTGAGAAGCCCGCGGCCAGCACGCGGGCCAGCTCCCCCGTGGAAACGATGTCCACTCCAGCCCCCAGCTCCCGCAGAATCCTGAGCACCGCGAGATTGCTGTTGGCCTTGACGGCGTAGCAGATCCTGTGCGGCAGGGCCGCCAGAGCGGCATCGAGGGCACGGTATCTCTTACGAATGCTCTCCGCGTTGTAGACGTACGCCGGTGTTCCGGCCCGGTCGGCAATCTCAACCAGAGAGACACCATCCATGGCAAGCGTGCCCCCCTGCCGCTCGAGCCCGGCATCGCGAAAGAGTTGGGGCTGATCTTCGGTGCCGCGGCTGCGCTTGCCGGCGGCTCCGCTCAGTACGCCTTCGCCCACACCGCCTCGGCAATGCTCGGGCGCTTGCACCACAAGCATGTGGTGGGCGCAACCGGCGAACGGAACTCTTCGTCCGGGAGCACCCGGATGGTGGCCTTGGTCTGCTCCTTGATTTCAGTCTCGCAGGTGACGGAGCCGCAATAACCGGCAAAGACGAACCCGCCTATACCTTCCATCCTGGCGATGAACTCCTCCCGGGTGGCTCCGCGCAAAGTGGCAGCCTCACGACGGGCTAACGCTGCCTGGAGCAGATCCTCCTGCATTTGATTCATGGCGGCCAGAACGCGGCTGGACACCTCACCCATCGGGATGGTTTCCTTCTTGCCGCCGGTGCGCCGGGCCAGGACTACCGTGCTCGCCGCTACGTCGCGCGGCCCGATCTCCAGCCGCAGCGGTACTCCCCTGCCCTCCCACTCATAGTATTTGGCGCCGGGCTTCATGCCCTCGCGGGCATCGAGATGGACTCGAACTCCACCGGCGGACAGCTCCTTCCGGAGGCGGTCTGCCGCCTCCACGACGGTGGCTCGCTCCTCGCCGGTCTTGTAGATCGGTACCACAACCACCTGATACTGCGCCAGCCGGGGCGGACACACCAAACCGACGTCGTCGCTGTGGGTCATGATGAGGGCGCCCACCAGCCGGGTCGACGCTCCCCAGGACGTGTTCCAGACGAAATCCAGGTCTCCGTTTGCAGTCTGGAAGGTCACCTCGAAAGCCCGGGCGAAGTTTTGACCCAGATTATGACTGGTGGCGGCCTGCAGGGCCCGGTTGTCCTGCATCAGCGCTTCACAACTGTAAGTGCGGAGCGCGCCGGCAAATCGCTCGCTGTCGGTCTTACGCCC
>DASUVR010000026.1:0-4758 GCA_036378855.1 Gemmatimonadales bacterium
TGACTGAATCGCTCCGGGGAGGAAAGCGCATAACTGCGCGTTCCACGAAGCCCTCGAGACCGTTGGAAACCAGGAGGGCCGGAGCAGCCTGCGGTTTAACGTACCCTACGAAGCTACTATCAGAACCAGGGATAGCGCTGAGTATCTCATCCACTACTTGAGGTGAGCCGCCGGGGCAAAGGGCGGGACAATCGCCCGGCGACGTCAGTCGCTCCTGACAAGCGCCCAGCAGAAGAGCCCCTCCCAACGCCAGACGCCATCCTCTCACCGGAGCTGCTCGGGGCCAAAGGCGTCGGGAAGCAGGTCGGAAAGGAGCCATGTGACGGTTCGCTGGGCGCCCACACCCTGGATCGGGAGATCCAGCCCGAACTCCGCCAAAACCTGGCGGCAGGCTCCGCAGGGAGCTGCCGGTGGATCCGCGTCCGACACTACAACCGCCCGGCGAAAGCGCTGGGCCCCGGCGCTCACCGCCGCGCAGATGGCCGCCCGCTCGGCGCAGATGGTGAGACCGTAGGAGGCGTTTTCGACATTGCAACCCATGAAGACGGTGCCGTCGTCCGCCTCCAGCGCGGCCCCCACCCGAAACCGGGAGTACGGTGCATATGCACGAGCCTGAGCGGAGCGGGCCGCGGCAATCAGCGAATCAGTCACGCCAAACCTCGGACAGAAACGAGGTGCCGGACGCGAGCGCCGGCACGTGAAAGAACTCAGCAACGGTTTGCCCGATGTCGGCGAAGGTGGAGCGGCGGCCGAGATTCACCGGACGTATTCTGGGACCCAGCACGAGCAGTGGGACTACCTCGCGCGAGTGATCGGTCGAAGCGGTCGTTGGGTCGTTGCCGTGATCGGCGGTAAAGATAATGAGGTCCTGGTCACGGACTTTCTTAAGCAGGCGAGGCACCGTGGCATCCAGCTCCCGTAACCCGCCATAGAATCCCGGAACATCGTTGCGGTGGCCCCAGGTCTGATCGAACTCGATGACGTTGGCCAGCAGGAGACCTCCGCTCAGCGTCTCCAAAGCTTCCTGAATGAGATCGTATGCCTCGCGATTGGTCGCGGTGTGAACGCTGGAGATGCTTCGTCCCGCAAACAGGTCGTCTACCTTGCCAACGCCTGCCCGGGCGATCCCCGCTTCTGCCAGGCGGTCCAGCAGCGTCGGACCGGGGGGTGTGAGGCTGAAGTCTCGCCGGTGGGGTGTGCGGACCCATGCGCCGGGCTCGCCAACGAAGGGGCGGGCAATGACTCGCGATACTGCGTGCTCGCCCCAAAGCAGGTGGCGGGCCTGCTCACACGCCTGGTACAGCTCCGTCAAAGGAACTATGGACTCGTGGGCCGCGACCTGAAATACACTGTCGGCGGAGGTATAAACGATCCACCGTCCGCTGCGGCAGTGCTCCTCCCCATAGCGGTCCAGGATCGCGGTGCCCGAGCTCGCCAGGTTACCCAGCACGCCCCGGCCGGTGGCTCGCTCGAACGCTTCAATCAGCTTCGGAGGGAACCCCTGAGGGTAGGTGGGAAATGGGCGCTCCAGAAGGACACCGCAGATTTCCCAGTGGCCCGTGGTGCTGTCTTTCCCGGGGCTGGCCGGCTCGCAGACGCCGAAAGCCGCCGTCGGATTCGGAACGCTCGCCAGGCCACTCAGCGTGGCACAGCGGCCGAGGCCGAGCCGCTCCAGCTCCGGCAGGGTCAGGCCTCCCACTTCCCGGGCGACGTTGCCTAGAGTGTTGCTGCCGGTGTCGCCATAGGCAGCCGTATCGTGAGCTGGACCGATGCCGAGACCGTCAAGGACGATGATTGCGGCCCGCCGCATCAGGGCTTAGTGCCGGTCTGGACGAATCGGAATCTGAGCGCAGTAACAGCCTGATCCAGCAGCTGTTTTTCATCCTTCTCCAGCTTCCCCTCGGTCTTCTGGGAAAGCATCCCCAGAGTGTCAATGAGGGTCTGCGCTACCGTGCGCGGGTCTGCCATACCTTCGGCTCCGGGAGGCAGCTGTCCCGAAAGGGCCGCTTCGGCCTGCTGTGCCAGTCCCAGGACGAGCGAGGCAAAATGGGGATTCATGGAGAAGTTCGGTAACGTCGGTTAACCCGGGATCCGAGCCTGGTCAGAAGCTCGTAGGAGATGGTGCCGGCCCGTTCGGCCTGTTGATCCAGGGAGACGAGGCCACCATAAACAGTTCCCACATCCCCCACGGCAACCGACTCATCCACCAGCACCATGCACATGTCCATCGTTACCCGCGCGACGAGCGGCACCAGTCTGCCGTTTAGTTCGATCTCGCGCAAACCGGGCTGAGAATCGCGGGCCGAGCGGGGAAACCCATCGGCATAGCCCACGGCAAGCGTCGCAATGGTACAGTGGCGATCGCTCCGAAAGCTCCCGCCATAGCCCACGGTGTCTCCCGGGTCCAAGGAGCGAAGCGCTACCACTCGGGCGCGTAGCGCGGCGACCGGCTCTGGGGTCGCTGTGCCGGCAGCTCCTCCATATAGAAAAATCCCGGGCCGGACCAGATCTGCAGCATAGCGAGACCCCCGCAAGGCGGCTGCGCTGTTGGCGGCATGAACCAGCGAAGCTCGCCGAGGCAGCGTTTCCAGGGTCTGCTGAAAGCGTCGCCACTGAAGCGCCGTGGTATCATCATCCGATTCGGAATCGAGAAAGTGGGTGAACACTCCCTCCCATGCTGAGGCCGTTCTCAGCGTGCTCCGGATTTGTTCCAATGCCGGGGCGTCGTTCCAACGAACCCCGCCCCGGCTCATCCCGGTATCGATCTCGAGGTGAAAAGGCCGGTCGCCTTGAGCCACCCACGCGTCGAGCGCCACCGGGTCTCCTATGCTGGGACGTAAATCATGCTGGAGGAACCGAGAAATCCATTGGGGCAGGAGAGGCGTGGCCACGAGGAGGGGCCGAGTGATTCCAGCGGAGCGGAGGCTTTCAGCTTCTTCTATCGACGCCACCCCGAAGCCCCAGGGGCCTACCACCTCCAGGGCTCGGGCGACTTCCACCGCGCCCAAACCATAGCCGTTAGCTTTGACCATCGGCAGCAAACGACTACCACTGACTGCGGCAACTTTACGGGCATTCGCCACCAGCGCGGCCAGGTCGACATCTACCCACGCGCGCGCGGTCTCGGCAGAAAAATTGGTGGTCAAGGCGGCGGGTATCATATTCGGCGCGAGGGTTACATGCAAGACAAATCAGCGCTGGGGCGCGCGATGGCAATGGTGAGAGATCTCCGCCTCCGCTGTCCCTGGGATCGGGCTCAGACCCGCGAAACGCTGCGACCCTACCTGGTTGAGGAAGCGCTGGAGCTGGACCACGCGTTGGGTGAGGGTGATGCCCGCGCGATCCAGGGTGAATTGAGTGATCTGTTGCTGCATCTCGCCTTTCAGCTGGTGCTCGCCGAGGAGTCAGGCGAGTTCAGCGCCGAAGACGTGGCCCAGCGGCTCGAGCGAAAGATGCGGCGGCGCCATCCTCACCTGTTCGAGCTCGGTGAGCCCGAGCCATGGGAGGCAATCAAGCGGCGGGAGCGCCAAGGCCGAGTGCTCGATGGCATCGTTCCTACCCTTCCCTCCCTCCTCATGGCAAGTCGCCTGCAAGAGCGCGCAGCATCAGTGGGATTCGACTGGCCCGACGTCAGTGGACCGCTCACGAAGGTCCGGGAGGAGTTGGCCGAGGTCGAGACGGAGCTGCACGGCGCCCAGCCGGCAGAGCGCCCACTGGATGCGGATCCCAATACTCCGGATCGGGTGCCCGCGGATACCCTGATCGATGAAATTGGGGATCTGCTGTTTGCGGTGGTCAATCTCGCCCGAAAAGCCGGGGTCCAGCCGGTGCTTGCGCTGGATCGCGCCAACCGGAAATTCCGCCGCCGGTTCGATGAAGTGGAGCGCCTGGCCGGGGAGAGAGAGATCGATGTGTCCACCGCGGGACTCGAGGTCCTCGATCGCTTGTGGGATGAAGTAAAGGCTAGGGATACAACCGGTGTATCTGGCGCGGAAAGGCTATAGCCTCCCGAATGTGAGGAATCCCACAGATCCAGGCCACCGTCCGCTCGATGCCCAGGCCGAAGCCCGAGTGGACAAAGGTGCCGTACTTTCTGAGGTCGAGATACCAGCGATAGGCCTCGGGATCGAGACCCTGATTTTGGATCCGGCTCAGCAGCTTGTCGTAGTCATCCTCCCGCTGGGAACCGCCGATGATCTCGCCGTACCCCTCCGGAGCGAGGCAGTCGTTGTTCAGGACTGTCCGCGGATCATCGGGGTTTTCCTTCATGTAGAAGGCCTTCACCTGCTTGGGATAGTTGTACACGAACACGGGACGGTCATACTCTCGCGCGAGCAACGTCTCATCGTCTCCGCCCAGATCGCTGCCCCAGGTCATGTCGGAGCCGAGAGCATTGAGCCGGGTCACAGCCTCGGTGTAGGAGACGCGGGGAAAAGGCGGCTGGACTCGCTGCAGCGGAGCGACATCCCGCTCCAGCTCCTTCAGCTCTTCCTGACTCCGTTCCAGCGCGCGGCCTACCAGGTAGCTGACGAATTCCTCCTGCAGGCGCATGTTGGCGTCGGAGTCGTTGAAGGCGACTTCCGGCTCTACCATCCAGAACTCCGTAAGATGCCGGCGCGTCTTGGACTTCTCGGCACGGAAGGTGGGCCCGAAGCAGTAGACCTTTCCCAGGGCCGCGGCCGCCGCTTCCACATACAGCTGACCGGTCTGGGCGAGATAGGCCTTGCCCAGATCGAAGTAGTCGGTAGCAAAGAGGTT
>DASUVR010000027.1:0-2538 GCA_036378855.1 Gemmatimonadales bacterium
GCTGCCGATCCAGTACGCCGACTACGCCGCCTGGCAGCGCGATTGGCTACAGGGGCCAGTGTTGGAAGCACAACTGTCCTACTGGCGAGATCAGTTCCGGTCCGAGCTGGCGCCGCTCCAACTGCCGACCCACCGACCGCCGGCAGCACGTCAAACCCATGAAGGTGGCCAGCTCTCCTTCACCCTCTCGGCTGAACTGACCGAGCGGCTGGAGCGCCTGAGCCTACAGGAAGGCGCGACTCTCTTCATGACCCTGCTGGCCGCCTTCAAGGCGCTGCTGTGGCGCTATACCGGCCAGGAGGATGTCGTGGTGGCCTCCCCGGTCGCAGGGCGGACTCGCCCGGAAGTTGAGGGACTCATTGGGTTCTTTGTGAACCTGCTCGCGCTGCGAACCAACCTGTCGGGAGACCCCAGCTTCCGTGCGCTGCTGGGCCGAGTGCGTGAGGTCACCCTCGGCGCGTTGGCCCATCAGGAGCTGCCCTTCGAGCGGCTGGTCGAGGAGCTCCAGCCGGAGCGGAGTCTCGGCCGCAACCCGCTGGTTCAGGTGATGTTCGCCTTCCAGAACGTCCCGCGATCCGAGCGACGGCTGTCGGGACTTTCGCTGCACCAAAGCCGGTCAGAAAAGGGGCTGGCGAAGTTCGACCTGGGCTTGGCGTTCAGACCGGATGGAGGTCGGTTGCGAGGCGTGCTCAAGTACAACACCGATCTGTTCGACGCCGACATGATTGCTCGCCTCGCGGGGCATTACCAGATCCTGGTGGAGGCGGTAACCGCGCAGCCGGAGCAGCCGCTTTCGGCGCTGCCCGTCCTCACCGAAGTGGAGCAGCGGCAGCAACTGGTGGAGTGGAACGCGACGGGGCGCGAGTACCCGGTCGACCCTGGGGTGCATCAGCTGGTGGAGGCCCAGGTAATCCGTACTCCCAACGCACCGGCCGTGGCCTGCGGCGACGCGGTGCTGACCTACGCCGAGCTGAACGCCCGGGCCAATCAGGTGGCGAGGGCGCTGCGGGCGCGGGGAGTGGGGCCGGGGGCCTACGTCCCGCTGCTGATGCGGGGCGGGATCGAGGTGGTGATCGGGATGCTGGCGGTGATGAAGGCGGAGGCGGCGTTCGTACCGCTGGACCTGGACTGGCCGGTGGAGCGGATCCGGGGAGCGCTTAGCCAGCTTCCCCCCGGGGTGGCGCTGGTGGGTCCTACCCTGCCCTTCAGCGCAGTACTGCTGGAGCGACCGGTGCTGGTAGTCGAGCCAGCGGCGGCAGGGGGTGTGGCGGAGGGAAAGGCGATCGCCAACCTCGAGCTGCCTAGCGACGCCGAGGCTCCAATCTATGCGATCTTCACCTCGGGCTCGACCGGGACCCCCAAGGCGGCCGTGGTGCCCCACCGGGGGATCACCAACCGGCTGCTCTGGATGAACGACTTCTTCGGGCCGGCGACCGCCGCGGCCGTCTTGCAGACCACCCGCCATGTGTACGACAGCGCGGTGTGGCAGCTGTTCTGGCCCCTGATCAACGGGGGGAAGACCGTGCTGCCCGGCCCCGAGGCGGAGGGGAGCGCGGAGACGCTGGCCCAACTGATCGAGCGGCACCAGGTCACGATGACTGACTTCGTGCCCTCGGTCTTCAATGCGCTGGTCCCTCAAATGGTGGCCGCGGCTCCGCTGCGCCGGCAGCTGCGGTCGCTCCGGGCGATTGTGGTGGGCGGAGAGGAGATCACCCCGGCGACCACCTACCAGTTCATGGCGGCCTTTCCGGGCGTGCGGGTGATCAATCTCTATGGCCCGACCGAGGCGTCGATCGGCTGCATCTGCCACGAGGTCACCGGAAGCGAGGGCGACGCCATCCCGATTGGCCGGCCGATCGCGAACGTGCGGGTGCTGGTGCTGGATCCGAACCAAAACCCCGTGCCCGTGGGGGTGGCCGGGGAGCTGTACCTGGGAGGCACCTGCGTGGGGCTGGGCTATCTCAACGATCCGGAGAAGACCCGGGCGAGCTTCGTCGACTCCCCCTGCCCGGAACTCGGCGGCGGCAAGCTCTACCGGACCGGGGATCGGGTGCGCTATCGCCCGAACGGCCAGCTGGAGTTCCTCGGCCGGATGGACCGGCAGGTGAAGCTCCGCGGCCTGCGGATCGAGCTGGGCGAGATCGAGACCGCCCTCGACCGGCATCCCGCGGTGCACGAGAGCGTGGTCCTGCTACGGGAGGACACTCCCGGCGACAAGCGCCTGGTGGCCTACATCGTTCCGGGCAGCGACACTGTCCCCAGCGTCAGCGAACTGCGCGACTTTCTGCGGCAGCGTCTGCCGGAGTACATGCTGCCCACCGTCTTCGTGCCCCTGGCCGAGCTGCCCCGCTCGTCTGGTGGCAAGGTGTATCGCGGAGCCCTGCCCCGCCCCGACTACACCGGCCCGGCCCTGGAGGATGTCGGCGAGGAGCCACGGACTCCCACCGAAGCCACCATCGCCCGGATCTGGGCCCAGGTCCTCCAGCTGGACCGGGTCGGGGTCCACGCCAACTTCTTCGAGCTCGGCGGCCACTCCCT
>DASUVR010000028.1:0-4089 GCA_036378855.1 Gemmatimonadales bacterium
CAGACCGCGGCCTCTTCTTCCAATCCATCGCCCGGGTTTCCCCCAGGTTCCAGAGTCCATCGGTGGCCGTGTGGCTGGCTACGGCACTCGGCGTGGTCTACGTGCTACTCAACGACTTCCAGCAGCTCGCCGACAAGTTCATTCTGGGTATCTGGCCGTTTTATGCCCTCGCAGTTGGGGCGGTTTTCGTGCTGAGGCGAAGGAGTCCCGATCTGCTGCGACCCTACCGCACCTGGGGATATCCCGTGGTACCGGCGCTCTTTCTTATAGCGTCGATAGCGATGGTAGTCAACGCGCTCTGGACCGACCCGATCAACACCGGCATTACCTTCGCCATTATTCTGGCCGGCATTCCGGCGTACCTGGCCTGGGCCTGGTGGAGGAGAAGCCGAGGCTCACTGGAACCGGCATTGGAATAGCAACTTGCCGCACGCACCCGCTCCGCGGGTACCCGACGCAGAGACGCAGATCCGAAAGCGCTTTGCCACGGATCGACACAGATAACTACACGGATCGCTCCCCGGCCAACGCAGCTCCCCTGCAGACTTCCCCATTAAGACAGTGTTCAACAGCACATCTTCAAGATACCGTTTCGTACGGACCTTACCGGTGTGCGGTTGACCAAAGTTCTGAATCTTGGAGATCAAACAGGGAGCTACTAGTGTATTGGAAGCGATCTGTGTTGTTATCCGTTAGTGGCAATGCTGTATCTGCGTTTATCTGCGTTTATCTGCGTTCATCTGCGGCTAAATACTAAAATTTGATTTCGACAGCGATGTCCGCCGCCTTCACGCTGTGAGTGAGGGCCCCCACCGAAATAAAATCCGCCCCGGCATCCGCATATGCTCGGGCGTTCTCCAGCGTAATTCCTCCGGTCGCCTCGATCTCGATTCCGGGCGATCGCTCGCGCGCCAGCCGGGCCCAGACCTGTAGAGTGTCGGGCGACTGGTTATCCACCAGCAATCGGGTGGCGCCGGCCCGGCAGGCGGTCTCCAGGTGCTCCACCGATTCAACCTCCACATACAAGGCGCTCACTCCCTCCGACTTCGCCTGCGCGAGCACCTGCGCCAGCGGCTTGGCTTCACGGCCCAGGGCCTGCCAATGATTGTCTTTCAGCATCAGCTCATGGGCCAGATCCGCCCGGTGGCGCTGGCCCCCGCCCGCCAGCACCGCGTCGATATCCAGGGATCGAAGCCCCGGGGCGGTTTTGCGGGTGTGGAGAACTCGGCAGCTCGTGCCCTGAACCGCATCCACAAAGCGCCGAGTGGCACCTGCAATCCCGGAGGCGCGCTGCAGCAGATTCAGGAGCGGGCGTTCGGCCCGGAGAATACCCCGGAGCTCTCCACTCAAGAGACCGATCGTCGATCCGGTGCGCACCGTATCGCCGTCGCGGACGTTCCAGTCGATGGCGCAGCCACAGTCGCGGGCCACCGCGGTGGCATACTGCTTTCCAGCGAGAGTGCCCCCACTCCGAAATTCGATGACACCAAAGCCCTTGAGCGCTGGTGAAACGGTGAGCTCGGAAGTGATGTCGCGGGCGCCGTCCTCTTCCAGCGCCAGGGCGGCTATCCGATCTATTGCGGATTGAGGAGCCAAGTCTGCCTTATCCCAGCGCCACCATGCGATCGATGGCTCGGCGAGCCCGGGCAGCAATGTCGAGAGGTACGGTGATGTGATATCGATCCAGAGAGAGGGAATTGCGGACCTCGGGAAGGGTGATGGTCTTCATGAAGGCGCACACCGCCTCGGGGTCTGCCGGTATGAATTGCTTGTTGGGCGCGACCTGCTGCATCCGGTGCATGATCCCGGTCTCGGTGGCAACGATGAACTGTGTGGCCGGACGCTCGGTGACCTTGCGGATCATGCCCTCGGTCGAGGTGATGTGCAGTCCTTCGGGGCTGATGTCGCCCCGGCCCATGCTGTAAATGAGCTGACCGGCGCAACCACACTCGGGGTGGACCAACACCTCTGCCTCGGGATATTCCGCGCGGGCCTGATTCAGCACATCCGGACGTATGCCCTTATGGACGTGACACTCTCCCATCCACACCTCGATCCGCCGGTTCGGTCGCATCCGGCGGACGTGGCTGCCAAGGAAGAAGTCGGGCAGAAAGAGAATTCCTTTGTCTTCCGGGATGGCGTCGATCACATCGAGCACATTGCCGCTGGTACAGCAGTAGTCCAGCTCGGCTTTCACCTCCGCCGTGGTGTTGACGTAGCCCACGGCGATGTACCCGGGGAATTGCGCCTTCCAGCTCCGAACATCGTCCGCCGTTATGGTCGCCGCGAGGGAACACCCAGCGCGCAGATCGGGCAGCAGAACCCGCTTCTGGGGCGAGAGAATGGCCGCAGTCTCCGCCATGAAGTGGACACCGCAGAAAATGATGACGTTGGCCTGGGTTCCTGCCGCCTGGCGGGACAGCCCCAGTGAATCGCCCACATAGTCGGCCACATCCTGGATCTCGGGGCGCTGGTAATTGTGGGCGAGCACCACCGCGTTCCGGGCTCGGGCCAGCCGGCGGATCTCTGCCTGCAGCTCCGCAATCTGCTCCGGCGTTTCCTGGGAAGCCTCGATGACCGGAAGCGAAAGGCTACCGTCGGTGGAGACTGCCATCAGACGGCCTCGCGTTTGAGTGAGTCCGGCGGATAGTCGGTGCGGCGGTGTCCTCCCCGGCTTTCCCGTCTGCGCCGGGCTGCCTGAGTGATGAGTCTGGCAACGAGCAGCTGATTTCTCGTCCGCCACGCCTCCACTGGCGTCGTGCCGGTGAGTCGCTCCAGCTCCTGCTCCGCCTGAAGCAGTGACCCCTCGCTTCGCTGCAGCCCCACATTGGCCGTCATGAGATGACGCATCTGCTCGCGGGTGGACTCGTATTCCTGGTCTGCTCCCGTTTCCTCGACCATCACATCCGCACCCGAGAGATTCGCCGTCTTTTTGGCTTTCGACTTCTGGGCGACCGAGCGGCCGGCGCGGTCGGCGAACACCAGACCTTCCAGCAGTGAATTGGAGGCCAGGCGGTTGGCGCCGTGCACGCCGGTCCGGGCCACCTCGCCCACCGCCCAAAGGCCGGGCTTGGTGGTTCGGCCGTTGAGGTCGGTCTGGATCCCTCCCATGGCGTAGTGCAGGGCCGGTGCAATCGGCAGGAGATCCTTCGCGGCATCGAGACCATAGCGGGCGAGCATCGCAGTGATGCCGGGAAACTGGACCGGAAAGTCCTGGACCCCACGGGCGTCGAGCCAGGCACCGCCGCCGGCATCGGCCGCAGCCACCGCGCGAGCCACGATGTCTCGAGGAGCAAGCTCGCCTCGACTATCGAAATCCAGTGCGAAGCGACGCCCGGCCTGGTCCAGCAGCACCGCTCCAGCGCCGCGGACGGCCTCGGAGATGAGGGGGGCCGGATTGAGCCCGGGAATTTTCAGCGCAGTGGGATGGAACTGGAGGAACTCGATATCCCGGAGCTGGGCCCCGATTTTGTGGGCCAGCGCCCAACCGTCAGCAGTTGCCACCCGCGGGTTGGTGGTGACCTCATACAGTTGCCCCACTCCTCCAGTCGCCAAGATGACGGCAGATGCCGCCAGGGCCTCCGCGGGGCCGCCTTGCCGGATCAGGGTGACCCCCGCGGTTTGACCCTTCTGACTTATCAGTCCGGTGACCTCAGTGTGCTCCAGGATCTCGATCTCGGGATGATCATTGATCACTTGCACCAGACAGCTGATGAGCGCGGCGCCGGTCTGATCTCCGCCGGCGTGGATGATTCGCGGCCGAGTATGGGCCGCCTCCAGGCCCAGCCGGAGCCGGCCATCTGGCCCCCGGTCGAACTTGGCTCCCAGCTCCAGGAGCTCGTAGATCCGGTCGGGGCCCTCGTTGGTGAGGATTCGAACCGCCTCAGGATCTGCCAGCCCATCGCTGGCAGCCAGGGTGTCGGCCGCATGCTGTCCCGGGCTGTCTCCCGGCCCCAGGGCAACCGCAATACCGCCCTGGGCCCAGGCGCTGGCGCTGTCAACCAGCGTTTCCTTAGTAATGAGGACGGCGGATCCACCCTCGGAGGCGAGCCGCCAAGCCGTCCAGAGGCCGGCAATGCCGGTGCCTAC
>DASUVR010000029.1:0-6433 GCA_036378855.1 Gemmatimonadales bacterium
GGACTCTTCCTCTGTGGTGAGGTACTGGACGCCTTCGGCCCGATCGGGGGGTACAATTTTCTGTGGGCCTGGGCAACCGGCCGAGCAGCAGGGATTGCCGCCGCAGGCGGAACGTCTTCGTTCTGAAGCCTTCTTGGCCCCGAGGCCGAGCGCCGGCTGAGCCAGGAGATCGTCGTTAGCACTGCGACCTCACCCGCGCCGTGATCGGAACCGGATGTGAGTCACTCGGCCTGGCGATCGAGCAGAGCGGCCAGGGCGAACGGCCTGCGAGAGTAGGCCTGCTTCCACGCGTGTCCGCTTCGGTCCAGGAGGAGGGCGATCGCGGCACCGATGGGGTAGAAGCTGACCCGCCGATTTCGCTGGAGATCCGTTTCCTCCAGCTCCTGAAGCAGACCTCGTGCGCGGTCGGCGGCGGCAGCGGAGTATGGTTGGTAGTCAGGCAAGGCCGCGAAGTCGCCCAGCGGCTTTCCGCGTGAGGCCAGTTTCGCGGCGCGATACTCGACGTATCGGGCCACCCCTTCCTGCCAAAGCTGAAACTCCATGTAGCGGTAGTCGGCGACCGAGAGTTGTTTCCGCAGCGCATCGCGGGCTCGGAGGACCGGCTCGAGTCCTGATGTGCTTTGAGGATCGAGCGCTGAACGCAGGGCCAAGGCGAACCGGCGCACCGCCTGACCCACCGGTGGCGAGTCATAGGGGAAGGGATAATTCAACATCCACATCCCGGTGCTATCGCCCCCCGAAAGGCCGAGCCGTGCCACGCCGGGGTAGTACCAGGTCTGGCTGTACTGCCACTGGTGAAAATGTTCGTGCAACAGGGTCAGCACCCATCGAGTGGAGGACATCCCGGTGCGTTCGGGAGTGCCGACCACGATCGTAGGCACTCCTTCTACCGGAAACGTCGCGACCATTGTCGGGGGCAGATGGCCCGGCCGAGTCCAGACCTGACGCCCCAGCAAAGTGTCGCCGGTGGCGACGAAATCCTTGCCCTGGGCGTCGTGTCCGACCAGAACCTCGGTCGGATCCCGAAGCAGCAGCACCCGCACCGGTATACCGGCCTGGCCGGGCCACAAACTGTCACCCAGCTCGCGAACCAGCCGCGCCGCCTCGGTAATCCTCACCCGATCGCCGGTGGTGAGCGGCGCCAGCAGAAGGGTAAGGAGCCAAAGACAGAGCGTAGACAGGTATACCTCGACGTGGCTGTGGGCCGGAGCCATTTTCCTAGGGCGGATAGTGAAATATCAACCGACGTTTGGGGAGGAGCCATGTCAGCCACGATCGAAGTACCCTATCCACCCAGACCCGCCGAGCCGCGCAGCGGCCATATTGCCCCACCGTGGGTGCCGGTGATGCCCCGGTGGGAATACAAGGAAGTCGTTCGTGATCTCGAGAACCGGGTGCACCTGTACTTCAAGCGGGAGAGGGCCCGTTAGCGCTGGGGAATGGAAATGTCGAAATCGGATCGGCTGGCCAGCATCATTCGAGTTTATCTCGAGGGTGAGCTGGAGTTGGATACTGCGGTAGCCGAATTGGTTTACGCCTTCGTGGAACGGGGCTGGCGATTCTCACTGATCGAGGCCGAATGTGATCCTCGGCATCGAGAGCGGATGCATGCGCTTGCGGTTCGGGTGGACGCGGCGGTGCTGGCTCGGCGGGAGTCCGCCGGACGAGGCCTGAGCCAGGCTCCGCCTATTGTCATCCGCTGACCCGACGGGGTTAAAGACCCGTTTCTACTCGGAGCAGCACTGGAAGAGGGTCCTCCTCTTCCCCTGTCTTGTTCTCTCCGCCTGCAGGTCCGGACCGAAACCGGCGGAGGGGCCATCCCCAGCAGATCTGGTGCTCCGCGATGCGGCCGTGTACCGGATGGATGCGGCGCGGAGCTGGGCCAGTGCGGTTGCCGTCCGGGGCGGACGAATCGTGTATGTGGGAAGCGACAGCCTTCCGCCCGGTCTCATCGGTCCGGAAACCGAGGTCGTGGAGCTCCGAGGCAAAATGGTGCTGCCCGGTTTTCAGGACGGGCATGTCCATCCCATCGACTCGGGCGTAGAACTGGGCGACTGCACCCTGTACGATCTCACCAGCGCGTCCGCCATCACCGACAGCCTCCGAGCGTGTGCCCGCTCCCATCCGGACGCAGCCTGGGTCCGGGGCGGCGGCTGGCAGTTGCCGATATTCAAGGGAGCCAATCCGTCCGCTGCGCTGCTCGACCGGGCGGTGCCCGACCGTCCCGCGCTCATCTACGCCGCCGACGGCCATTCCGCATGGGTCAATTCGCGGGCGCTCGCACTGGCGAACATCACCCGGCAGACTCCCGACCCTGCACACGGCCGGATCGAGCGAGACCCGAAGACCGGTCTGCCCAGTGGCACTCTCAGGGAAGATGCGGTGACCCTGGTGGCGAAGGCGATGCCGGAGCGTACTGCTGCCGAGCTGGCCGCCGGACTGGGGCGGGCGGAGAGGCTGGCGAACCGGTTCGGCATCACGACGATATTCAGCGCCTCGACCGACGAGGCAGGCTTGCGGACCTTCGCCGAGGCGGACCGCAAGGGAACGCTCACGTTCCGCGTGGTCGCCGCCCTACACCTGGAAGATCCCTTGCCCGACAGCCTGCTGTCGAAGCTGAGAGATCTTCGAAGCCGGTATGCCACGCCGCGGGTCAGGCCGACGGCGGTGAAGCTCTTCGCCGACGGGGTCATCGAGTCCCACACCGCCGCACTGCTTCAGCCCTACCTCGACAGGAAGGGCGATTCGGGCCGGCCAATCTACGATCCGGTCCGGCTCAGGGACCTGGCACTTGAGCTCGACCGCAGTGGATTTCAGATCCACGTCCACGCCATCGGCGACCGGGCCATCCGAATGACGCTCGATGCTTTTGCCTATGCTCGGTCCCGGAACGGCGCCCACGACGCACGGCACACCATCACTCACCTCGAGCTGATCGATCCCGCCGACATCCCACGTTTCCGCGATCTCGGCGTCATTCCCGACTTTCAGGCGCTCTGGGCCAACGGTGACGAGTATCTGACTCGGCTCACCGAGCCGGCACTGGGGCCCAAGCGCTCGCGCTGGCTCTATCCGATCGCGAGCGTGGTGCGCACCGGAGCTGTTGTCACGGGCGGCAGTGACTGGTCGGTTTCGTCGCTCAATCCGCTCGACGCCATCGAGACCGGCATTACCCACCAGCAGTTGGATCAGCCCCAGCAGCGGCCCTGGAATCCGGCCGAGCGGGTGGATCTGGCCACGATGATCGCCATGTACACGATCAACGCGGCTTATCAGAATCATCTGGAACGGGAGACGGGGTCCATCGAAGCGGGGAAACTGGCGGACTTAATCGTGCTGGACCGCAATCTGTTCGAGGTACCCTCCAGGGAGATTCACCGGGTGCGGGTTCTGCGAACCATTCTGCAGGGCAAGACGGTGTATCGAGCCGAGCATTGACGATTCACGACTCAATGCTGTTCAGCTCCCCTCACCGCCACAGCCGCGTTCCGGTCTTTCGGCGGACCGAATACCCCGCGGCCGGCAAGCTGCATGGCACCGTACCCCATTCGATGGACCACCAGATCTTTCGCCAGGGGAAAAGTTCCCCCGAGCGACATCTTCACCTGGCCACTCAGGGAACCACCGGCAGCACGAGATGGGACGGCAACTCCGGCGATGAATAGACCCGCTGCCTCGCCTTCACGTAATCGCTCGCTGTTGCCTGGTAGATGCTGGGCACGAACTTCTGAGGATTCCGGTCGATGATCGGGAACCAGGTGGACTGCACCTGCAGCATCAGCCGGTGCCCCTTCAGGAACACGTGATCGTGGTCCCGAAGCGGGATCTCCCATTGCACCGGCTTCCCTGCCGGCAGCGGGCTGGGATGCTCGAAGCTCCGGTTGTATCGCCCCCGCTTCACCTCCATGGCGATCGGGAGCTCGTAGCCGTTGACCGATTGCTCGTACTGCCCCGGCTCGGGTCCCTCCTCCTTGTCCCAGGTATCCGGCTGCGTCTCCTCGGGGTATACGTCGATCAGCTTGACGATGAAGTCTGCATCGGTGCCGGAGGTCGAGGCGTACAGCTTCGCTGCCAACTCGCCGGTGACGGTGAGATCGTCCTTCAGCGGCTGGCTGACGTAGGTCAACACGTCGGGTCGTCCATCGACGAACCGCTGGTCCGCCACCTCCCAGGTTCGCCAGTCGCCACCGGGATAGGTCGGTGAAATGGGACGCTCGCGATAGGGCACCGGGTTGGCGGGATCCGACAGGTACTCCCGGTAGCCTTTGGCAGTGCGCGGGGGCTCGAATGAGAGCGTGCCGTCGGCGTGGAGATAGAGTTTTCTCGCTTTGGCGTTTTGGGGCGGCCACGCCTCGTACGTCTGCCACCGGTTGGAGCCCGACTGGAAGGTCTTTGCCTGCCAGTCCGGCTTCTCGCCCTTATCGTGCAGATAATACCGGAAGAACGGCGCCTCGATCTGTTCCCGGAATTCCCGCCCGGTGTCGTGACCTCCAAATGAGATCAGTCCAATGCTGTCGGCCTTGGGCCACTGCCATTCACCGTGGAACCAGGGTCCGGCGACCATGAAGTTGGTGTGCTCCGGGTCGTGTTGCTCGGCGTGGCGAAAGATCTGCCAGGGCCCCCAGGGGTCTTCCTGGTCCCAGAACCCGGCCACATTGAGGTTGGGCACCGTGGTGGAATCGAGCTGGCGGATCCAGGCCTCGTGCTTCCAGAACTCGTCGTAATCGGGGTGGGCGACGATATCGTTCCAGTAGGGAATCTTGTTCTTCAAGTACTTCGCGTTGGCATTCGAGAGCGGACCCAGCCGGAGATACCAGCTGTAGGAGTCGTACAGGTCGAAGTCGAAGTTGGTGTTCTCGTTTTTGTCCGCCTGCTCCATCACGCTGTACTCGAAGGCGTAGCTCTCGCGGAGCGCGCCGTAGCGGTGCATGTCATCGTTCATCCACTGATCCACCGGCGCTGCCTGCTCGCTCACGGCCTTGAGTGCGGGATGGGGCTTGAGCATGGCCAGCGCCGTGGTGAGTCCGTCGTAGGACACTCCGTACATCCCCACCTTGCCGTTGTTGTTCGGGACGTGCTTGACCAGCCAATCAATGCTGTCGTACGCATCGGTGGTCTCGTTGGTAGCAGTGGAGTCGGACAGGTTGACGTAAGAGGAAAGCTTGAAGACGCCTTCCGACTTGAACCGTCCCCTGAGGTTCTGAAATACGAAGATGTACCCGTCCTGGACCAGCTCCTTGAAGGCTGCGGGGATCTTGGTCGGCGCCTTATCGGGTACGCCGTACGGTGTGCGGGTGAACAGGATGGGAAGCGGTCCAGACTGTTGAGCCGGACGGACGATGGCGGTCTGCAGATGGATCCCGTCTCGCACCGGGACCATGACTTCCTCCAGGATAAACCTTGGAGCGACGCTGTCCCCAGGTTGCTGAGCCCCCGCCGAGCGAGGCCACAGGGTCAGGACGAGGGCCAGCGAGAGATTTGCCTGCAGGATGTCTTTGATGGTCATTCATTGCTCGAGTTTCGGGACGAAAACAATGATGCGGGATCGGCAGACGCTCATCAACCGGTAGGGTGCTGGCGCTCGAGCCACGGCTCCGCCACATTTTGGACTTCCGAAGTTCATCACTCTCGCATCGAACATGTTCGGCCGGGCCCAGTCCACATGGGGAAGAGACAGCTCCGGCCACCCAGTACATCCTTCAGGAGATCCGATGTCGATCGCACGTCTCGCCATCTTTGCCATCGCCGCAATTACACTCGCCTCCCCCGCGTCAGCCCAGTTCGGCGGGCTCAAGAAGAAGGTCAAGAAGGCGACCGGGGGAGAGACTCAGGTCCCGGCCGCTGATCCAACACCCGCCGCGGGCGGGAGCGTGGTGCTGACGCCTGACGTGGTCAACAAGCTCATCACCGGGCTCAAGGCGGGTGATGCCGAGCGGGAGAAGGCCGTCCAGTCGGACGACAACGCCTACGGCCGCTACCAGAAGGCCCAGCGGGGCTATACTGATGCCCAGGCCAAGTGCGAGACCAACCGGCAGGCCTGGGCGATGAAGGGCAATGCAAAGGAGGCGGATAAGGCCAACGAGCTCATCGAGCGGTCGTTGAAGGCGCAAGAAAAGCAGGACTACAAGACCGCCCAGATGCTGCAGGACTCGGTGAGCCTGCTGCAGGGTGGGCCCAGCTGCCTGGTGAAGCAGCCGGAGCGGCCCACGGATTATTACGAAGCCGAACGGGATATCGATGTGCGAGTACAGAAGGCAGCGGTGACGGGATCGGGTCTGGGCGCGGGGGAATACGCCATGGCCCAGGAGCGGACCATCGCCATCCTCCGGTCGGGGGCTCCGAGCGATGTCTCGGAATCCGAGAAGGCTGCAGTGGCGGCGAAGAAGAGCCAGCTGGAGCCGCTCCTCTTCCCCCAGGAAAAGTCCAGGGCGGC
>DASUVR010000030.1:0-4454 GCA_036378855.1 Gemmatimonadales bacterium
GAGCCTGACCCAGCCAGTGGACGTTGTTGTGGTGCAAGGGGTTAAGCCAAGGTCCTGGAGTTTTGTGGAGCAGAAGGACGTGCGCGGCTGCAGTCCCTGACGGGTGACACGTGCTATCTGGCGATATGTCCTACAGATGCGTGCTCGCACCCATTACCGACCGGCATCATGGAACAGGTTCGCCATCCTAAATATTTGGTAATAAATGACTTACCTTGGACTTGACTTGCCTAAAAGGAGGGTCGTTATTCACCGCTAGGACCCAATTCCCGGTGGTCCAATGAACGCTTGTCCGGCTGCATACTCGCAGTCGGAGACTGATAGCATTGGATGTCGAACCCTCGTCGTACTCTGGCACCGGCGCTCTCTCCTGCCCGCCGCCACCTGCACTACTCCGATCTCAATGCTGTCGCTCCCCAAGAGCCCGCGGTCGCGCCGGTGGCGGCAATCGTACCCCGCCCCGAGATCACCCATGGGGAGACCCGCATCGATAATTACCACTGGCTGCGGAATCGCCATGATCCGGAAGTGCTCGATTATCTCGAGGCGGAGAACCGGTACACCGCAGCGGTCATGCGGCACACCGAGGCTTTGCAGGAGCAGCTCTTCCAGGAGATGCGCGGGCGGATCAGGGAGACCGACCTCTCGGTCCCCGAGCGCCTGGACCACTATCTCTACTACCGCCGCACTGAGGCGGGCATTCAGTATCCGATTTTCTGCCGGAAGCAGGTGAGTCAGGAGGGTCCCGAAGAAGTCCTGCTCGACCAGAATCCATTGGCTGAGGGTCTGGAGTACTGCCGGATCGGCATGATGCAGGTGAGCCCAGATCACCGGCTACTGGCGTATTCGGTGGATACCTGCGGGGCCGAAGAGTTCACCATCTTCATTAAAGACCTTAGTACCGGTGAGCATCTCGGTGAACAGCTTCACCGGACCTCTCATCGTCTGGCCTGGGCCAACGACAGCCGAACCATCTTCTACAGTGTGCTCGATGCGGCCCGCCGACCCTGGCAGCTGTATCGGCATCACCTCGGAAAACCGCAGCACGAAGATGAGCTCGTGTACTGTGAGCGCGACGCCTCCTTTTACCTCGATATCAGCCGCACTCGCAGCGGGCGATACCTGCTGCTGGACCTTTCGAGCCACTCCAGCTCGGAGGTGTGGTTTGTCAGCGCGGATGATCCGCGCGGGCTCTTCAGGGTAATTCAGCCGCGTGAGAGCGGGAAGGAATACTCGGTCACTCACCATGGCGATCGCTTCTTTATCACCACCAATTATGCCGGACAAAACTTCGGACTGGTGGAAACTCCGGTAGAGCACCCATCACGCGAACACTGGACTCCGGTGCTGCCTTATCGGCCGGAGGTCAAGGTGGACTCCACCGATGCCTTCCGGGATCACCTGGTCGTCCATGAGCGTGAGAGCGGGCTGACTCGTATCCGGGTGCTGGATCTCACGACGGGAGGGGAGCACGTGATCGGGTTCCCGGAGCCGGTTTATACCGTACGGTCTCACGCCAACCCGGACTTCGACACCGCCCTTTTCCGTTTCACCTATACCTCCCTCATCACCCCGAGCTGTGTGGTCGATTACGACCTCGTCCAGCAGACCTGGACGGTTCGCAAACAAACCGAGGTACGCGGATACGAGTCGAGCCATTATCGAAGCGAGCGGCTGTATGCCAGGGCCCCGGACGGAATCGAGATCCCGATCTCGCTGGTGTATAGAACTCCACTGGAATTGGATGGCACCCGGCCGCTGCTGCTGAACGGATATGGAGCCTACGGTCTGAGTTACGACCCAGCGTTCTCATCCCATACCCTGAGCCTGTTGGACCGGGGCTTCGTGGTGGCTATTGCGCATGTACGGGGAGGCGAGGAGCTGGGACGCCCATGGTATGAGGCCGGACGACGACTCAGCAAGCGAAGCAGCTTCACCGATTTTATCGCCGTGGCCGAGCACCTCGTTGCCGAGGGGTACACCAACTCTCGGCGGATGGTGATCAATGGTGGCAGCGCGGGCGGCCTTCTGATCGGTGCGGTCACCAATCTACGACCGGACCTGTTTCACGCCGTGGTGGCGGAAGTCCCCTTCGTGGACGTGGTGAACACCATGATGGACGCCTCGCTGCCACTGACGGTGATCGAGTACGATGAATGGGGAAATCCCCAGGATCCGCAAGCCTACGCCTACATCCGCTCGTACTCGCCATACGACAACGTCACCGCAATGGACTACCCCCACATGCTGGTGACGGCCGGTCTCAATGACCCACGAGTGGCCTATTGGGAGCCGGCCAAGTGGACCGCGAAGCTCCGGGCGACCAAAACGGACCAGAACCGGTTGCTGCTGCAGGTGAATATGGGTGCCGGCCATGGGGGCGCCTCCGGCCGCTACGATCTCTTGCGGGAGATGGCGTTTAAGTACGCCTTCATTTTGGACGTGCTCAACTTGGATCGAAGCGGCTTACCAGAAAGGCGAACGAGCCCAACGCTTGGCTAACAGCGCATCGAGCCCGAAGGTCCGACCAGCGGCTCCGATGATCAAGGCCAGCGCCACGCAGCCCCAGGCCACCTCCGGTTGCTCAACGACGCCAAGCTGAAGCTGCTGGCTGGAGAGCCGCTGAACCAGCATCAACAGCGCTCCGGCGGCGGATAAACGGGTCAACAACCCCAGAATCAGCGCACTGCCCACCACCGCCTCCGCCCATGGACGAAGGGCAAGGCCGCTAGCATCATACTGCTGAAATCCAACCCATCCCTGCAGCACAAGCACTACCCCCAGACCAATCCGAAGGAATGTGAGTGCCGCGCGAGCCAGGATGCCCTGGAGAATGGTGCCAGGGAGACGCATGGCCAGAAGATAGTTACGCAGGTCACCGCGGGCCCGCCGACAGATACCAGATTGGAAGCGTCCACAACCTCGGAGGGCTGGTGAGAGTACGCGATATTATGACGCCTGATCCCGCATGGTGCACGCCCGCAAGCACAGCCCGGGAAGCGGCGACTCTGATGCGGGAGCACGATTGTGGTTCGATTCCGGTAGTTCAGAGCGAGCAGAACAGAAACCTGGTTGGTACGGTCACCGACCGGGATCTCGCCATTCGGGGACTTGCGGAAGGACTGGGTCCCGAAGCGCGGATTGGCGAGTTGATGACACCATCACCGGTCACCTGCGGCCCCGATGACGAAGTGGAGACCGTTCGGGAAGTGATGGTGGCCAGTCTGGTGCGCCGGGTGCCTGTGGTGGACGCCGATGGAGCGCTGGTCGGCATCGTCGCCCAGGCCGACATCGCTCGAGAGGAGGGGGCCGCCAGCGACCAGGAGGTGGGCCGTATTGTCGAGGCGATCTCCGAACCGCGCGGCGACCTCGAAGAGGACTAGGCCCGCTAACCGTTGATAGTGCGCATGCCGGCCTCGTGATAGCGCTCGCCGGAAGCGACGCCCTTGGGGGCAACCTCATCGATCTCCTGGAGATCTGAGGCACTCAGCTGGACATCGAGCGCGCCGGTATTCTCCTCGAGATAGCGGCGCTGCTTGGTTCCGGGAATGGGAACCACATCCTCGCCCTGAGCCAGAAGCCAGGCCAGCGCGAGCTGTGCCGGTGTGCACCGTTTCCGTCGGGCGATCTCTTCCACTTTCTGCACCAGATCGAGATTGCGCTGAAAATTGTCGCCCTGGAACCGGGGGGAATTGCGCCGATAGTCGTCCTCGGGCAGGTCCTCAAACGTACGGAAACGTCCCGTCAGGAACCCTCGGCCCAACGGGCTATAGGGCACGAAGCCGATTCCCAGCTCGCGGCAAAGGGGCAGCACCTCGTCTTCCGGTTCCCGGGTCCAGAGGGAATACTCGGTTTGCAACGCGGAGATGGGGTGCTCCTGGTGTCCTCTCCGAATGGTAGCGGGAGCCGCCTCCGAAAGGCCAAGAAACCGGACCTTCCCCTGGCGGATGAGATCGGCCATGGCACCGACGGTCTCCCCGATCGGGACCGAGCGGTCCACCCGATGCTGGTAGTAGAGATCGATGTAGTCCACTCCCAGCCGCTGCAGCGAAGCGTCGCAAGACCGGCGCACATACTCCGGCCTCCCGTTTACGCCCAAAAAACTCCCATCCTCCCCGCGAACGTTGCCGAACTTCGTGGCCAGCATGATGGCTTCTCGCCGGCGGCCACGGACAGCCTTGCCCACCAGACGTTCATTGGTAAACGGTCCGTACATATCGGCCGTATCCAGGAAATCGATACCCAGGTCGAGCGCCCGGTGTATGGTCGCGATCGACTCGTTATCGTCCCGGCCAGTGTAGAACTCCGACATCCCCATGCAGCCGAGACCCAGGGAGGATACCTCCAGACCCTGGCGGCCGAGCGCGCGATGTTCCATTGGTGTCCTCCCTGTACGGCTCTAGACTCTGGGCTCCAGTCCTCTAGACTCCACTCTTGTTGAAATAGTCGACCCG
>DASUVR010000031.1:0-2868 GCA_036378855.1 Gemmatimonadales bacterium
CCAGCTGCACGATGGCCAGGGCTACCAGCGCAAGCAGAGCCGGCGGGATGACGACCCTCATCGAGTCTTCACCCAGATGCTTGCCCAGGCTGTAGAAGCTGAGCGGTACCAGGGCCCCTCCCACCAGCAGGCTGCCGTAATACCGATAGGGAACCGCGAACCGGCTTCCCTCGGCATGCGACTCGGCGATCACCAGAAGCAGCGCCCCGACCGCGCCGACGAAGTAGATCGGGTTCGAGCCCAGCTTCCAGGCAAACGCCTGGAGCACGGTCCACCAGGCGAGAAGCGGGACGTACATGCTCAGCGTGCGGACCGAATCCTTCCGGTATGCCCACACCATTCCCGGCAATGCGAGGATCGGGAGGCTGTACGCGGCATTGGGAATGACGTTCCACCGGCCAAAGAACCAGCCGCCCAGATAGCTGAAGTTGAGGATCTCCTGGCCCACCCACACCGCGAGGATACCAACCACGAGCGCGTGCAGCAGTCTCGTCTCGAGACATAATGCGAACGGGAGGACGCCGACCGCCCACCACCAGAGTCCGTCGGGGTAGTGCGCGTTGATGTGAAAGACCTGGGCGACGAGCCAGATGCCCGCCCCGTAAAACAGGCAGCCAAGGAAGAAGACCGTCTCCGAGCCGGCTCGAGCGTTCCGGCCGTAGCGGAGCGAGAAACCGAAGGCATGAGTGAGCGCGATGGTGCCGAGCACCATGGCGAGCTTGGTCAGCCGATCGAGCTGGTCCCAGTTGTAGCCGACGAGGAGCAGGGCTGCCAGACCCACCAGCGTTGCGGCCGCAGCCATGAGCGTAAACACCGCGCGAGACCGCCCCCGCTCCGCCAGCTCACCGGCACCCTCGTACAGATCGGCGATGCGGTGGGACTGCTCCTCGGAGACGATGGAGTCCCGGCGCCAGACGTTTAGCTCGTCCAGCAGCCAGGCGCGCTGCTTTGCGGTTATGGCTCGTTTCGACATGATCCGCCGATCGGAGTAAGAGGGGACGCACTGAGTTTCGGCCGATTGGGGCTTGGTCTTGACCGATTTCGCTCAGCCAGAGCGAGCGTTCTCAGTGAAGAATTTTTCCGGCACGCGGCTCAGGATGATACCTTCTGGAAGTACTCGCGCCAGGACTGGGGCAGGGCTGGGGTCGCGATGGCGCGCCGCAGCAGCGCGCTGTCTTCCTTCTTTCCCGTGTACAGGGTAACGACTTCTGGGATGGTGACCGCGGAGCGATCGGTGGGGATCAGATGGATTTCGTCGCCGGCGGCAAGCTCCCCTTCCTTTATAACGGCCAGGTAGAACCCGGTCCGGCCGCCCCGGAGGAACCGCTTCACCATATCTGAGCGCTGAAACCGGGTATTGAGCTTGTAGCAGGGCAGCCTCGGCTGGGTCACCATGAATTCGGCGGTGCCGATCCGGAGCACGTCGCCCACTCGAATTGCGGTCTCATCCATCCCTGCAACCGTCAGATTCTCGCCGAACACGCCCCAGGGGAGTGCCACCCCGGGCAGCTCCTCCTTCCAGAACGGATAGTGCTCGCTGGGATAGACATACACCGCCTTCTCCGGGCCACCGTGGACCGAGAGATCGGCCTGGCGGTCGCCATCGAGGTTGAGCAGCCGGACCTGCACCGGCCCGGAGATGGGCGCCTTGTGGATGGCCGTAGTCACCGGCTCGTTTCGCCATTCGACCTCGCGGGGAAGCCCCAGGTTGACTGACAGCACTCGCATATGATCAGCCCTTTCAGAAGGACACTCCCCTACGGCTTCATGATCAGTGACACAAATTTGCTCTGAAACGTCACCTTGTAGAGGCTCACCGCGTCCCACTACCAGGTACCTTCAATCCAATGACTATCTCCGTTACTCGCCGGACCGTCGCCTCGATCATCGGCTCACTCGCCCTGAGCAGCTGCGGAGGTGAGGGCGGAGACTCGACCGGTCCGGACAGTGGGTTTCCCCAGGTGGCCGGAGTCTACAGCATCTCTGGCAGGTTCGATGGATTGAGCGCGGATGAGGCAGCCTTTGCCGGCACTCTCGTGCTCGTTCAAGCCTCCCGGAATAGCGGCGATCTCACCGGGTCCTTGACCATGACCATCTCCGCTCAAGGAACGGCGAACTCAACCGGCGAGTCACCGCTCGAGTCGGCCTCCGTGACTCAGGAGGGAGCGGTCTCGTTCCGTTTGGGCCCATCTCCCGCCGCCGGGTGGACCTTCACCGGGACCCTTGTGGGTGGGATCACCATCACCGGCCGTCATACGCTGACCGATGGGCAAACGGCCTCATTTCCGGGCACCTGGAGCGCCACCACGGGCACAGACGGCACCGGCAGCCTGAGCATTGCGACGGCGAGCAGTGGGGCTCCGCTCGATCCCGACGGCTACACCCTGTCCATGGACGGGGCGGTGCGGGACACTCTCGGCGGGGTTGACCAAGTCATTTATCCAGCGCTTGCACCAGGGAATCACACGATCGGTCTCAGCCTGGTCGCGAGCAACTGTCACGTTCAGGGGCAGAACCCACGCCTGGTGAGCATCGTACCTGGTCAAGCGGCTTCGGAGACTTTCGAGGTGATATGCAGCGGTCCGTGATCTAGGCTACCACGTCCGCGAAGGCCTCAAACCTATCGCATTGCAATTTCCGAACTACCTTCTTTCCACCCCCCACAAACCGGAAGGATCAGGTCCCAATCACAAGGGATTCGAATATGCCTTTCCCCCAGCCTGTCGCAGTCTCTCGGCTGTTCATCGCTTCGATGCTCGTCTCATTCTCCCTCAGTGGTTGCGGTGATGGTGGCGGAGACACGTCCGGTCCAGATGGAACGGGCGGTGGCGGCAGCCTCACCGTGACCGTTACTACCTCGGGATCTTC
>DASUVR010000032.1:0-26018 GCA_036378855.1 Gemmatimonadales bacterium
CATCCGGGCGATGGTGGGAGGACGCGACTTCGAGGACAGCAAGTTCAATCGCGCCACCCAGGCTCTGCGTCAGCCCGGCTCCACGTTCAAGCCGATCGTCTACTCGGCCGCCGTGGAAGCTGGTTATCCCCTTTCCCATGTCATGGTGGACGATCCGCTCAGCGTAGAGCTCGACCCGGCCCAGCCACCCTGGGCGCCGCAGAACTACGATCTCGAATTCGATGGTCCGATGACGCTCCGACGGGCGCTCTATCTGTCCCGGAACATCATCGCGATCAAGCTGGGTATGGAGGTGGGAGAACAGGCGGTTATAGCCGAGGCGCAGAAGTTCGGGCTCACCACCCGGGTGCCGGCGTTCCCTTCGATTCACATCGGCTCAGCCGATGTGATCCCACTGGAGATGATCGCGGCCTATACCACCTTTGCCAATCTGGGCACCCGCACCATGCCCAACGGCATACTCCGGATTGAAGACCGGAGCGGCAAGATCGTTTGGCAGCCCCCGATTCGTACCGTCGCCGTCATGGATACACTGCACGCCTGGCTCATGACTGACGCGCTGCGGGACGTGGTCCGGCATGGTACCGCGGTGGGTTCGGTCGGCTCCCGGATCAACTTTCCGGCGGGCGGAAAGACCGGCACCACCAATGACGGATTTGACGTCTGGTTCATCGGCTTCACCCCGGAAATGGTCACCGGCGTGTGGATTGGGTTCGATCAGCCGCAGAAGATCAAGAGCAATGCGCAGGGAGGTGTCCTGGCGGCGCCGGCCTGGACTGCGATGATGCGCGAAGTGTACGAGCGCCGAAGCATACCTGCCGCCTGGGCTCGGCCCGCGGGACTGACTGCCTTGGATGTGGACAAGACCACAGGTTACAAGGCGACACCCTTCTGCCCCAAGGATGTCCACTACATCGAGTCCTTTATTCCCGGCACTGAGCCGACGGCATTCTGTCCGGTGCACTCGCCCTTCGGCTCGATGGGCGGGGTCATGGGAGGTAGCGGACCCGACGCAGCACCGGTACCGGGAGCCGCTCCGGGCGCGCCGCCCGCGGGCGCGCCGGGGACGCCGCCTCCGCCTGGCGGCACAGCGACGAGTGGTGGTACGGCGGGGGTTATGGGGGGAGCTGGTCCAGTTCCCAATCCCCCGCGCTGAGGTGCACCAGCGGCGGATAGCCGCAGGCTGGGTCTTTCCCATGTCCAGTGCGCCGATCGAGCGTGGAGCAGTGCTGATTGGTGCTCACGGCCGAATTCAGTCGATCGGTCCCGATCATGTAGTGCCCCGGCCTCCTGGCGTGCCGGCCTCCGAATTTCCTGACGCTGCAGTCCTTCCCGGTCTGATCAACACCCACACTCACCTGGAGCTCACCGGCTTCGAAGGCCTGGTGACCGATCCGGAATTTCCTTCCTGGATCCGAGGTTTGCGGCAGCTCAAGACCACCCGGACCGCCGACGAGTACGTGCAGGCAGCCCGACAGGGCCTGGCCGATTGCTACGCGGCCGGCGTCACCACGATCGCCGATACCGGAGATTCCGGTTCCGTCATCAAAGTGCTGGCCGAGGCAGGCGGCTCCGGCATTGCGTACCAGGAGGTTTTTGGCCCTCATCCTGCTCAGGTCAAGGAGAGCCTCGCTGGCCTGCAACGACGAGTCCAGGAGCTCTCCCATCTCACCTCGTCCCGAGTTCGGATCGGCGTTTCTCCCCATGCGCCCTACACCGTAAGCGCGGCACTCTTCAGCTCGGTCGCCGCCTGGTCGAAAGAGGAGCGCCTGCCCCTGGCGGTGCATGCCGCCGAGTCGCAGGAAGAAACAGAATTTCTACTGGCAGGGGCCGGACCTTTCGCCCAGGCGTGGCAGGAGCGGAATATTCCGCTACCAGATTCGCTCGATCTAGGCCCGATGGCGTGGTTGTCGAAGCACGAGGTACTATCTCCGCTGACACTCTGCATCCACGCAGTGCAGCTCGGGAAAGCGGACATACGCGTCCTTGCCGAGTCGGGCGCGGCCGTGGCACACTGCCCGCTTTCCAATCGCGCCCACCGCCACGGCACGGCTCCCGTCGCTGCCCTGATCGCGGCCGGTGTTAGGGTCGGGCTGGGAACCGATTCGGTCGCCAGCATTGGCCGCCTTGATCTGTTGGCCGAGGCGCGTTTGGCCGGGGAGCAGGCGGGCCTCTCGGCCAATCAGCAGCTGGAGCTTTGCACCATAAGAGGTGCTCGAGCTCTCAACCTCGAGGCGGAGGTAGGAAGCCTGGAGCCCGGAAAATGGGCCGACTGCACCGTGATCAGACTGCCCGGCAGGGGCGAGACTCCGGCCGAACGGCTTGTGGCCAGCTCGCAGGCTGATGTCTTGCGAACGTATGTGGGTGGAAAGGAGGTGTACCGGTCCGAATGAAAACCCAGCGGCAGGCGGCAATTCTGCGGGTCATCCGCGAACGCCGGATCGAAAGTCAGGATGATCTGAAGGACGCTCTGGCTTCCGTTGGTATCGTCGTTACCCAGGCGACGCTCTCCCGCGATGTCCGAGAGCTTGGCCTGGCCAAGCTGGCCGATTCCGGAGGAGCCTACTACGCTCATCCCCATCGGGGTGCGGTGCGGCCCGAGCTGGGTCAGGTTCTCCCGACATTGCTCGTCAGCATCGACGGAGTAGGGCCCTTCTTGATATTGAAAACGGCAAGCGGCTCAGCCGGCGCCGTAACCGAGGCTCTGGATCAGGCGGGTTGGACTGAAATTATCGGCACCATCGCGGGCGACGATACCGTATTGGTTATTACGCGAAATCAGCGTCTTCGGAAGGCGATCGCCAATCGGATCGAGGGGCTGGTGCGGTAGCCGCCGCGAGGCTGTCCAATGGTACAATGGTTTGGACCTTACCATTCGGTGCCAGTGGAATTTCGCTGACCAGCTCGAGCTCCACTTCCAGACTCCCACCCAGCTTACTCTGCAGACTCAGGCGAATCTGTTCGAGACTGCCGTCGCTCCACTCTCCGGTGGGAACCAGGAGTATGCGCAGAGCATCGGTGGCAAATTGCCGAGCCTGCCAGCGGCGGACCTCCCGAAAGGGTGAAATGCAGGACCCCACCACAGCCGAGTTGAGCATCCGGCCATCGCTGGTTCGAATCGTGTGCTTGGTTCGTCCGACGACCGGTCCCATCAAACCGAGACCTCGGCCACAGGGGCAAGGCCCGGGAACCCGGTAGCCCAGGTCTCCGATTCGATAGCGGATGAGCGGTTGGGCAAAGCAGTTCAGTTGAGTGATTACAATTTCGCCGATGGCCCCATCGGGCAGCGGTGTCCCATCCACATCCACCACCTCGACGATCTGGACATCGTCGTTGAGGTGCAGTGCTCCCGGGCGCTGGGGACACTCCCACGCTACCGGACCTATTTCCACGGTGGCGTACACGTCGAGCGGGCGCACTCCGAAAGCTTCCTGGCAGAGCCGCCGACAGCGGTCACTCAGCGCCATAGCGCTGCTATAGACCAGGCGGGGCTGGATGTCACGCACGTGGGCCTGGAGTACCGCCTCAGACAAGTCCTCCAGAGCAACAGCGTACGAGCTGATCATGTGCGGTTGGACTCTCCGGAGGAGACCGATCTGCTGCTCGACCGGATCGAAGCTGGAGAGCTGGTACAATGGCGGAAGAACACCCAGATGGCGCAGCATCGCCACCGGTCCCTGCTTTCCAATGGGCCGGCCGCTCCCGATGTTCACCTGGCGGTCGCGCCGGCGACGCCCAAAAGCCACAAACAGCCGATCCCACACCGCGGAAATTTGGGCCTGGTCGCGATCAGTGCGAAAAACCCGGTGCGGTTCACCGGTGGAGCCTGAAGTGACCACCTCGAAGCCCGCATCGTTCGTGAGGCCGGCTCGATCGAAGTGTTCCTGCAGGATGGGCTTGGTCAGGAAGGAGAGCCGCTGCAGCACCGCTTCGTCGTGGAAGTCGTCGAGCTGCACTTCGGCCCGGGCAAAGGCTTCCCGGTAATACGAAACCTTCCAGGCTCGCTCGGCCAGGCGATAAAGCCGGCGGGCACGAAGCTGCCTGAGATGCGCCGGCGAGCGCCACTGCTCAACTCCGCGGCGTAGCGCAGCGTGGTACAGGTACCAGAGATTCGATATTGAGATGGCCAGAAAACTAGAACAGCCGGTTTCGTGGGCCAAGCCCCGGTTTTCAGAGGCCGGCGGTGGTTCCCGCGGCTGTCAGTGGGAGGATCGTCTGGAACTTCCCGCTCGGGGCGAGCCTGATCTCATCTACCGGCAAGATGTCATATCGGAAGGCGTTTCCCAGCCTTTCCTGAAAGCCGCGATGAATGGCGTCTTCGGTGGAGGGAGACCAGCCAGCTCCAGGGATAATCAAGATGAGAAGATCGCGCGGCCCGGTTTGCCGCACCTGATACCGTTTGATCTCCGGAATGGCTCCCATGATAGCTGATACCACAACCGTGTTGAGCATTCGGCCATCGGGCGAGCGGATGGTGTGCTGAGTGCGGCCCAATACCGGGCTCATCAATCGGAGGCCGCGGCCGCACGGACACGGCTCTTCCCGGAGGCGTGTTAGATCACCGATGCGATACCTGATCAAGGGCATGGTCAGGCAGAGCAGCTGGGTCACTACTACCTGGCCCACCTCTCCCGGAGCGGCAGGGTGACCCTGCTCGTCCAGTACCTCGATGATCTGGCTATCGTCGTTCAGGTGCAGCGCCCCGGGCTGAACCGGACACTCCCAGGCTATGGGCCCAACCTCGTTCGCGGCGTATACGTCCAGCGGGCGCCGGCCAAAGGCAAGCTCAGCCAATTCCCGGCCTCGCGGACTCAGCGCGGTTCCACTGGTGTAGAGCACTCGGGGGCGGAGGTCCTGGATCCCCGCGGCCACTACAGCCTCGGAGATCAGCTCCAGGCCGATGCCATAGGCACTGAGCAACTGAGGCTTGACCCGCCGGAGAACCTCGAGCTGGTGCTCCATGGGATCGAAGCTGGAGAGCTGGTGCACCTGGAGTACACCGAGCTTGCGCAGCAGCGCGGCCGGCCCCTTTCTCGCGACACTCCTTCCCGAACCGATGTTGACCTGGCGGTCGAATGGCCGCCGGCCATAGGCTCGAAAAATTCGGGCCCATACGGCCGACACCTGTGCCTGGTCTTCAATCGACCGATAGACCCGCAGCGGCTGTCCAGTGGACCCGGAGGTGGCGACCGTCACCAGTTGGGGCGATTCCGCGCGGGTGAGCAGATCTGTCCCCCGCTGCTGCAGCGTAGCCTTCTCCAAGACCGGCAGATGGCTCAGGATCCCGTCCTGGGTCAGGTCCGAGTCCTTCACGCCGGCTGCGGAGAAGGCTTCCTGGTAGTACGGGGTTGCGGCGGCCGCCTCGATCAGCCGGCGTAGCCGGAAGCGCCTGAGCTCGGTCAGGCGATTTGGGGCAAACCATTGCTCTTGGCCTCGGCGACGGGTCTCCCGCAGAAGCTGCCAGAGCCCAGCTACTGATCCCACGTGACCTCCTAGGGGGCTCGTACTGTTCCCTTGCTCCTGCAGATGTCGCTCATTACGATACGATATCGCTGTGAGTTAGCCCACATTGGTCCGGGACTTGCGGCTGTGCTCGCCCGCTGCGTTCGAAAAATCCGGGGCACCCGCAGCGGTAGCGGTACGGCCTCGTTCACCACATTGGGAGAAGTCGCGTGCGGTGTCTGGCGTTGAACGCCTCCTTTGAACCGCTTACCATGGTCCCGGTGCGGCGTGCCCTCAGGCTGGTAATTGAGGGGAAAGCCGAGATCGTCGAGTCGGATGACGGCGACGTTGTCCGAAGCGAACGACTGGTTCTTCCCAAACCTGCAATCATCCGACTCGTCAAGTTCGTCCACGTTCCCCGCCGCTTCCGTCGTCAAGTCACCAACACATTCCTCTTTGCTCGAGATGGCTACCGCTGCCAGTACTGTCATCGCGGGCAATCCGATTTGCGCCACCGGGAGTGCCTGACCCGGGATCACCTGATCCCGCTCTCCCGCGGCGGCGACAACGATTGGACCAATGTGGTGACCGCCTGCAGCTCCTGCAATACACGAAAAGGGAACCATCTCCCGCAGGAATGCGGTATGCATCCAGCGGTACCACCTCACGAACCGCACTTCGTACATCTTTCCTGGGCAGTTCGCCGGCTCTCTGTTACCCAAGCCAAATACATCAAGCTCTTCTATGGTGAAGAAGCGCTGCGGGCCTTGGGCGGGACGATCTAGCGGGTTTTCAGTGAACCAAAAATGGCGGGCTTCTCGCCTCCAGTCTCAGGCTGGGGAGACCTGCAAGTCGGAGCAGAAATCGGGTGGCTTCGCGGCCGAGCGCATTACCGAGGTTGCCGCCCCGGTCCTCGGTTTGACCCAAGTCCCCTGCCAGAAATCGTTCCAACTCATCCAGGTCTGAGTCTGACAGTGTGGTAACCTGGAGACTTCCCGCGTAATAGTAGCGGCCCGGCTCGGTGGGCCTGACGTTGACCTGATAGGCAAAAGCCAGTGCAGCCCCCAAGGCGTCAATCGTTGCGTACCGGCGTTCCTGGCGGGCTCTTCCGACGAAAGTGACCAGGGTGTACTGGTCCAGTAGCGGCTCATGCCGAATCAGGACGTCCCATTCAGCCTGCCGCTCGAAGCTATCGAACCAGGCACCCCGCGACCGCCACACCTCCACCCGATAATGCAGACGCACGGGCAGCCCTGATCTGAGGGCGGACAGCCAGCGGTTGTTTTCTTCCAGCATATTCTGGGAGCGTACGATAGGAGCTCGGGACCCACTCGGAGTGGAGTCCGGCGCCAGTGAAATAAGCAACCGGATGTCGCCCGACTCCTGGGCCAACAACGGCATCGGCTTCAGTGACAGGCACCCGGCGCTCGCCAGCGCGCAGGTTCCCCATCTGAGAAAGCGGAGCAGCCGACCCGGCGAGAACGACACTAGAAGCGGCGCTGCAGCCTGACGGTAAACTTCACCGACTCTCCGGAGGAGAGGCTCTTGGCCAGGTACGCGCCGATCTCCCCGGCATCGAGTCCCACCCCTACGTCGAGCGCCCACTCGCTCAGCACCGGTATCCGGTTGACTGGCACCTGGCCCGGCCCATCACCAGCCAGCCAGGACTTGCCGGCGTCACTCAGAAAAACCAGGTCTGCCTCTTCGATGCCAATGAACCGGCCCGGCTTGTTGTCACGGTCCGGCATCCGGTATCCCAGGTTGAGCTTCAGGCGAGTACGCACTTCCACCTGGGTGGCGATCGACCGATCACAGAGTGCCGGCTGCGCCGGATCGTTGAATTCGCTCGGCGCGCAGGTAAAGGCTCGAAAGTCGAAACCGGGCAACAGGTCGGTCCCGCCGAGCGACAGCCGGCGTTGCAGGGGCAACCGATCTCCCGCAATCCAGCCGTCGGCCCGGACCCGCGCGTTTACCCGAAGCGCCGGGGTGAGTCTGGCGTAACGCCTGAGGTCGAAGGAGAGCCGGTCGGTTCCGTAGCCACCTCCAGTTGGTGGCGTGGGGCGCACCACCGGCGGCAATGCTACGGGAGCAATGTCATCGCTGGTGAGATGCTCGTAACGTCCGCTCAGCCACCAGCCGGTAGTGGGCAGGTCCCGATCGTTGCGGGTGTCGAACTCGGCTAGAAAACCGGTGCTGAGGAAGTGGCCGTCGTCGATCAGCGGATTGCGTCGCCAGCGGTCACTGTTGCGAAACAGCGACCAGGGGTCGCTCGCCCGGACGGATGACTCGGCGTCCCAGCCCAGGGAGAGCTCCAGGCGGAGGGAGGAGATCGGCAAGACGTAGGCCGAGCCCGAGATGCCTTTCTGCTCGTAGTAGTCGCGATAGTCCCGCTGAAGCAGAAATGAGGCCCATCCGTTTTCCCCGATGGAGAGGGGCTGGTCTTCGATCGGCGCGACTTCACTGTACAGCCGGCCGGTCAAGCCGAACTCGGTGCCTCCGGCGAAGCGCACATCACCCCGGACCACATAGCCGAAATCGCTGCGGGAGTCAGTACTCTGGCCCGCGGTCCGGAGGATGCCCCTGATATCGAGCCGGGTATAGATACTGGGAGAGGGACGGTATTCGAACAGTGGCCCGAAGTGGACCGGCAACCCCTCGATCCGGTTGTAGGTGCCGCCGGTGGATAGCGACAGCGTGGTGCGAACCTGCCCGGCTTGAAAGGTCGTCCGGGCGGTGGCGATCTCGCCTAGTGGCCGCCGCCGCTCTCTCAAGGTGAGCAGGCCGTCACTTCCTCGGACCACGGGCGCGGCATCCCAGTATACCCGTTCGGTACCCGCATGCTGCACCTGCTCTGATCGGAGCAGCCGACCACCCACGACCAGGATCTCCCCCTCCACCGCCGAACCCGGCAGCAGGTACAGCGTCCCATTGGCGACCGCCACCGGTCCGGCGACTCGTCCGGCAATCCTCAGGGATCCGCCGTAGAGGGCGAGCTTCCCGTCGATCCTGGTCCCGGCGGGGATGGTAACGTCACCCTGCATCCGGGTGGTCGCCGAGTCGTTGTAGAAGGCTATGAGGTCGGTGACTACATCGGCCGGTGGGCCGCCGCGCACGAACGAATCGCTCGGCCGCGCGTTGGGGTCGATGACGATAACGCTGTCCTGAGCCCACAGCGGCCCGGCAAGCGCGAGCAACAGCCCCGCGATGGTCAGACGCATGAACGGGTCTCGCAGCTGAAGGGATTTACAGCTCGACTTCGGCGCTCTTTTCCACGCCCAGCCGGCGCATTCGCCGATAAAGATTGGCTCGGTCAGTCTGAAGGATTCGCGCAGCCTCGGCCATGTTTCCCTGGGCCTGAGTCAGTGCGGCGGTGATGAGCTCCCGTTCGTATTCGTCCAGCGCGTCCGTCAGAGAACGGCCCAGCACGGCCGATGGCTGATTCACCGGAGCTGAAGAGTTTCCTCCTCGGAGCACCTCGCGAACCGCGGACGCATCGATCAAGGGGCCGCTCAGAATGCTGAGACGTTCGACCAGATTGGCCAGCTCCCGTATGTTGCCGGGCCAGGAGTACTCCGACAGGGCCACCAGCGCCGCTTCGGTGAAGGTCACAGGGTGGCCTGGCCTGACCCGCTCCGCCAGATGGGTCACCAGGGCAGGAAGATCATCCAGCCGCTGTCGCAGCGGAGGAAGCTCGATCGGGAATACGTTCAGCCGAAAAAAGAGGTCTTCCCGGAAGGCTCCGTGTTGTACCGCGTCCCCCAACTGTCGATTGGTGGCTGCGATAACCCGGGCATCGATTCGGGTGGTAGCTTCGGCCCCGATGCGCTGCAGCTCACCGGTCTCCAGAGTCCGGAGCAGCTTGGCCTGGGCCTCCTGGCTCAGATCGCCGACTTCGTCCAGAAACAGTGTTCCACCGTGGGCCAGCTCGAAGCGTCCGAGCCGGCGTTCGGTGGCTCCGGTAAACGCGCCCCGCTCATGCCCGAACATCTCCGACTCCACCAGGTCTCGTGGAATGGCCGCACAGTTCACGGTGATGAACGGCCGGCCCTTGCGGCGGCTGCAACCGTGAATGGCAGCCGCTACGAGCTCTTTTCCGGTACCGGATTCGCCGGTGATGAGCACTCGCGCTTCGGTAGGTGCGACGCGGGCAATGAGAGCCCGCACCTGCTGCATGGCCGGGCCTTCTCCGATCAGGGTGGCCCGGCGGCCCAGCTCTTCCTGCAAAGCCCGGTTTTGTGCCCGAGTGCGATTGAGCTCCAGCGCTGCGCGGACCGTGACCAGCACCGCCTCAGGGCTGAGCGGTTTCTCCAGAAACTGGAAAGCCCCCAACTTGACCGCGCGGACCGCATCGGTAAGCTGAGCCTTGCCGCTCATCATGATGACCGGTGCTCCGGTTCCGCGATCTCGCAGCTGAGTGAGGGTTTCCAACCCGTCGGGTCCCGGGGGCATCAGCAGATCGAGCAAGACGACGTCGGGGTCGATCTCGTCGAGCAGCAACAAGGCGGAATTCCCGTTCGGTGCCTCGGTCACCACGAACCCTTCGGTCCGAAGGAGGGCTCCAAGCATCCGGCGAATGTTGGCTTCATCGTCCACCAGCAGGACCTGAGCGCCCTCGCTCATGTGGGCGCCATCTCGACGATGAACGTGGCGCCGCCCCCGGGAGTGTCGCCGACCTGAATGGAGCCGCCATGCATCTCGATGGTCTGCTTCACCAACGCGAGACCAAGACCGGTTCCTCCCGACTTGCCGGTGCAATAGGGGTCGAAGATCCTCTGGGCCATTTCCGGCGGAACACCCGGACCGTGATCCCGGATCTCGATCCGAACTCCGCCGCCATTGTACGGCGCTGCCACGATTTCCAGCTCGCCTTTGCCATCGCATGCTTCGGCGGCGTTGCGCAGGATGTTGCTGAACGCACGGCGCAGGGGGTCGTAGTAGCCGAGCAGTACCGGAGTCTCCGGGTCGAGCTGCAGTCGAGCGGTCATGGTGGGGGGAAGGGAAGTGCGGGTGAGCTCGGCCAACAGCTCGGTGAAGTCGACTGGAGCGGCCGGTCCCTCCGGTAGACGGCCGAACTCGGTGAACTCCCGGGCCAGTTGCTCGAGCCGGTCCGATTCGGCCGCCAGAACGTCAATGGCTTCAGCCTGCTCCGGTGCGGCCGACCGGCTCAGCTGGGCTATGGCGAGGCGAATCGGCGTGAGCGGATTTCGCATCTCGTGGGCAACCCGTCTGGCCGTTTCCCGAAATGCTCGCAGCCGCTCCGCCTCGATCTCCTGGGTTCGGGCTCGCTCGAGGCCGCCGGCCATTTCCCGAAGGGCGGTTCTGAGGGCGGCAAACTCCGGAGCGCCCCGCCTCGGGCGGTCCGGCGGGAGCGGCTCCATCCGACGGATATTCCCGGTCCAGCCGATCAACTCCTCGATGGGGCGGCTGAGCTGGCGAGACAGGTGCCCGCCGAATCGGACTGACGCGTAGAGGAATGCCCCGCCCAACAGCAGGATGAGAATGCCGAGTCCGGCGTAGTAGTACCGGTTGAATGTGTCGGCACGCTGAAACTGGCCGATCGCGGTGTTCAGCTTGCTCGCGTGATCAGCGAGCGCATGGCGTTCCGCCGGTTGCAGCCTGGTGGAGTCTATGCTCCGCAGCAGGATCCGGCCGGATTGGGCCACACCCTCGATGGCATCGCGGGGACCTGGCGCCTGGGTTGTTGAACGCAAGGTGAGTCCCCACCCCAGCATGGCAAGTGCGGTTGGCACTGCCCCCAGGCAGATCAGGATCAGCAGGATTCTCTGGTGGAACGAGAGTCGCATCTCGCCTCATAATAAGCCGTACTCCGAGACCCAGCCGCTCCCGCAGCAAGCCCCAGCAAGGCTCCGAGCCACTCGGAAATCGGGGCTGGTGAATAGCCCGTCAGCAGCGGCACCAAGCCCAGCCCGAGAGCAACCAGCAGGAGAGCTGCACCCCACCTAAGGAAAGGTCTCCCCGAGACGTGCCGCGTCCAGTACCCCAGCGGGAGGAGCCAGGCGGTAAGCCAGGCGATCGTCAGAAGTGAGGTCTCCCGACCATAGGTGTATCGAAAGGGCGCCAGGAGGCTCCACCCCAGGCTCGGCCCGAGTGCCTGCCTGACCAGATGGCTCGAGCCGTTGCTGGTCCATTCTGCCTGCAGGGCGGACCGCTGGTCCAGCGCGAGCACGGTGAGCTCGGTGCCGGCCGGCGAATCCAGGGCTCCTGGAATCCTGAGAGCGGGCCGTCCCAGGCGAAACAGAGATGATCGCATTGGTGGTTGGAACGCGAGGTCTCCCCGGTTCGCCTCGACCGCTACGACGGAACCCCGAGGCCCCAGCACCTCAACCACCGAAGACCACTTCCCGGATTGGGCGGATCGCAAGCGAAGCTGCAAGTTGAAGCGCCCACTCTGGACCTGTTGCGCCATCTCAGGAGTGACAGGCTGAGAGTCGGCGGGAATCGGAACACCCGAAAGAGTCGCTGAAAGGACCTGCCCGTCGAACCGGGGGTGTCCGAAGACCCGGCGTGCCCACAATCCCCTCAACTCACCAGCCGGCGCCCAGGGCTGAAGCAGAAGGGCGCTCCCCAGCTGAACGATCAGCCACAAGGCAGCCCAACAACTGGCCAAGCGGATACCAGTGCTCCTGCTTGGCCGCAGCAGCTGGCCCCGGTGCGACGCGACCATTGCGCCGACGGCGCTGCCCAGGGTGTTGGTCAGCACGTCGCTCAGGCTCGCGTCCCGTCCGGGCACCACGCCCCATTGCAGCAACTCGACGCTCAACGAGACAAGTCCACCAGTGACAACTACCGCCCGCGAGGGCAACCCGGCCAGCCGGAGGCCAAGGGCAAAAGGAATGAACAGCAGCACGTTGTTTATCACGTCCTGGCCGCCATGGTCGCCGCAGACCAGGCACCACCATGGGGTCAGTCGGGCAGCCATCTCCTGTTGCGGGATCGGCACCAGAGTGGTCCCGGCAATGAACAAGAGCCCGGCACAGGCCAGCAACCGTCCTATCTGACGCGACATATGCTGCTGTGGAGAAAGGGGCTGCCGAAGTCGGCGGCGAACCAGCCCGGGCCTATCCGGCTGTCCTGCGGTCGGCCCGCACAATCACCGGTGAACCGAATCGGCGGGTCAGACCGAGCCAGCGGCCGGGCACTTCGGCTGCTTTGCTCAGAAGCGATTGGTTGGCAAGACGGTGCAATACCATTGGCAGGAGAAATTGCGGCTGCTCCGCATGCACCACAAACCCGTTATCCGCGAAGGCGGCGCGGATTTCCCGGGGTGAGAAGGTGATGAATCGCCGAGTATTCAGCTCGATTCCCTTTTTGACCTCGAAAAATCTCGAGGCAACGATGTTGGCACTGCGTAATGACGGATAGTCGACGATCACCGACCGGGAAGCGACGCGACACAACTCAGCTATGAGCCCGGTCCAATCGACGCTGTGAGGCAGTAACCGCAAACAGACTACCGCATCGAAGGATCGGTCGGGGTAAGGGAGTGCCCGCAGGTCGGCCACCTCGAACTTGCACCGTCCGTCCGAGAGCCACGGCTGTAATCGGGCACTACAGGATGGGTCGCTCCCGGCAACGGTGACCTCGTATCCCGCCTCGAGGAGGGGCGGCGTGATCTGGGCATGGCCCCCACCCACGTCCAGAACCGAAGCCCCGACCGGCAAGGCGCCAAGAAATCCGAGGGTGATTCTGGTCTGCGTTTCAATGAACCATCGGCCCACCGCGCCGGTAAATCGGCGGGCGTAGTCTTCCGAGGAAGTGCCGATATCGGCGTCCTCCACCAGAGTGTCATCGTGCCGGCGCGGCATTGCCGAGCCTTCTCTGCCCTCGTTCGGTCGCCCGTTCTGTTTCATAACCGGAAGCTAGGGCTCGAAAAGTACCCTGTCCACCGGAGCGGACATGATCGCCCGCTGGCTGGACCGAACGGAGTCACTTACAATCACTGCGGCATTCCGATGCACTACTCTTATCGATGGGAATGGATGATGAGGATTTTGGTGACGGGCGGAACGGGCTTTACCGGAACGGCACTCGTGCAGCGATTGCTGGCCGAAGGGCATTCGGTGGTGGCTTTGGACTATAAGGAAGGCATCCAGTGTGACGCTCTGCGCTCTCAGGGAGCCGAGGTGTTGATTGGATCGGTCACTGATGCAGCGGCGGTGGAGCGGAGCATGAAGGGCGTCGAGTTCGTCTTTCATCTCGCCGCGGCGTTCCGGGAGTTGAACGTGCCCGATTCGTTCTACGACGAAGTGAACGTGGAAGGAACCCGGATCGTCCTCCACGCCGCCCGGGGAGCAGGCGCTCGCAAGTTCGTCTATTGCAGCACCTGCGGCGTGCATGGCAATGTCGAGCATCCACCGGCTGATGAGGACGCTCCCATTCGACCGGCGGATTACTATCAGCGCACCAAATACGAGGCCGAGCCCCTGGTGAAGCGCGAGGCAGGAGAGATGGAGGTGGTGATCCTCCGCCCTGCTGCCATCTATGGTCCGGGCGACCCGGAGCGCTTCTTCATGATCTTCAAGCGGGTTGCTAAGGGCACCTTTCCCATGTTCGGCTCCGGCCGAACGTTGTATCACCCGCTCTACATCGACAATCTGGTCGACGCGTTTCTCCTCTGCATGCCTCCGGGTGTCGGAAGGGGCAGGGAATATCTGATCGCCGATGAGAAATATTATCCCATCGAGGAGATCGTACGAGCCGTGTCCCGGGCGCTGGATGTACCGGTTCGAATCCCCCATTATCCGGTTCTGCCGGTTGTGGCCCTGGGTCACGTGGTCGAAAAGGTTTGTCGCCCTTTCGGTATAACCCCTCCCATTTTCCCGCGGCGAGTAGACTGGTACCGCCAGAACCGCGCGTTCGACATCTCCCGAGCGCAACGGGAGCTGGGGTACCGCCCCCGAATAGAGCTCGATGAGGGTCTTCGGCTCACCGGAGCCTGGTACCGCGAGATGGGATATTTGTGACTCGCTTCACTTGATCCTGCCTGCCGTAGAAATTCGGCCGCCTCTCTGTGGCCGCGCTCGCGATAACGTTCAATCTCCCAACCGCAAAATTGAGCCCTCCTTAAGAGATGATCATGCGGTGTGCGCATGGCGGATGTGGGGTCAGCGAGTAATGGCTTAGCTATGCCGGCTCCCGTTTGAGAATCCGGCTGCCGATTTCCGAGGTGAGGTGGCGGAGGGCCATGCCCCCGTACCGACCGGCAACTGCCGGCTGAATCCAGCACAGCCCGACGAGCAAGCTGAGCGTCACGGCACCGGTAATGAGCAGCAGCAGGAAGGGTCCGGCTCCGGCCGCGATCAGCCCCAGGCGGAGCCCATAGGCCATGGCCGCGGTCAGCAGCCCCAAGCCGACGCCCGGCGCCTGCGAGTGGGCATAGTCACGCCAGCTTGCACCCAACAGGTGGAGACTCATCGCGGCTCCAACGAAGTAATTCAGAGTAATTGCCAGGACCACTCCAATGGCCACTCCGGTCAACCCGTAACGAGTTCCGAGCAGGCTGCCCACGATGACCGCCAGGGCATAGATGCCATCGCGGATGGTCCGGTTGCGCATCCGTCCCAGAGCGCCATCCAGGCAATACGCCATGAGGTACACGTTTCGAAGCATGATGCCTGCGGTCAAAATCTGAAATGGCACAATGGCCGGGGCCCACTTGGGACCGAGCATCACCGCCACGATCTCCGGCGCGGTAACTACCATAAGGGCCCCGAGAGGAGCGCTGATCATTCCCAGCACCGCGGCGCCGGTGAGGTACGTGGATCGGAGTCGCTCCGGCTGGCCCTGGAGCCGGGACATTACGGGGAACAGAACCTTGGTGACAACAATCGCGAAGTATGTCACCAGAATCATCATGAGCTTGAACGCCCGGCTGTAGTAGCCCAACGCCAGGATTCCAAGAACCCGGCCGACCACCAGGTTATCGCCTTGGCCAGCACCGTAGTTAAAGGCGCGCGCCAGGGTAAAGCCGGAACCGAATCGAAGCAGCTCACGGATCTCAGGACCGATCCGCGGCCACTTGGGATGGGGTTGAAGTTTCAAAAGAACAGCCGAGCGGACCAGGTTCTGCCCCAGGGTGCTCGCGACGATGGCCCACACGCCAAATCCGGCGGCAGCAAGCACCAGCGCTGGCGCCGCGTAGCCTACCATAAACGCAGCAACCTCGACCCACATGAGTCTGCGCCAGGCCAGACTCCTTTGGCTGAGGCCCTCCGCCACGAAGCCGGGGTTGGCCAGCACGAAGGTGAAGCTGAGGCCGCGAATGATTGGGGTCAGAGCCGAGTTGCCCAGCAGCTGGGCAGCCCACGGGGCGGTCAGCCAGACCGCGCCAGTGGTGATGAAGCCGATCAACACCGTGGCGGTGAAACCGGCTCGAATAATCCTGGGCGTCAGCTCCGACCGCTGGATCAAGGCAGGGCCAATGCCAAACTGCGCGAAGATTGCTGCGAGACCTACATAGACTGCGGCCAGTCCGGCCAAGCCGTAGTCGGCCGGTGTGAGCAAACGCGCCAACACGGCCGTGACCACAACCTGGCCCACGCCGGTAATGACTGCGCCGGTGTACTGAGTGCCGACCCCGCTGAGGGTCGAGCTGATGAGCGCCTTCTTGCTGAGAATGTTGCTCACGTGCTCCAATCGCGTCTCGGGCCGCGGCACCGATAGGGTTGCCGGTTTTACGACAGGCAGGGGCAATGTATTGCTGGAGGAATAGTGGCGCACTCCTGCCCTGCTTCGACCCGATTAAGAGGCGAAGGCCTTCACCCTCGAGGCTTTCCTGACTAGCCTGCAGGGTAAGCCCGACTCTGCCGAGTCATACTGATCGAGCGGAAGGTGCAGGGGGAGGTGATTCTGGAAGCAAACGGCAACAGCGATGTCAATCTGCTGGAAAGGAAGATCGTCCATGAACGTTTTGATCTCAGGAGGTTCCGGCTTCGTCGGAGCCCATCTGGTGCGCAGGCTGTTGGACCGGGGGCACCGGGTCACTAGCCTGGACAAGTCACCCGGTCTTTTCGATGACGAGCTGCGTTCCAAGGGAGCTACCCTGCTCGCGGGATCGGTCACGGAGCTCGACGATGTGGTCAGGGCTATGACCGGCGCGGAGCTGGTGTATCATCTCGCTTCCCCCTTCGGAGACATCCTCCAGCCCGATTCAGCATACTGGGACATCGAGGTGAACGGCACACGCAACGTGATGCAGGCGGCGAAGCGCCTCGGGGTACGGCGGGTGGTGCACTGCAGCACTCAAGGAGTTCACGGCATCATCACTCGGCCACCCGGCAACGAGGACTCACCGATTGCCCCTCGAGACTATTACTGCTACAGCAAGGCCGAGGGGGAAAAGGTCTGTCGTGAGTTCATGGCCAACGGGATGGATATCGTTATCGTGCGCCCCACGTCCGTCTATGGCCCGGGAGACACCAGAGGCTGGCTCAAGTTGTACCGGATGGTAGCGAAGGGTTGGTTTCTGATGATCGGCAACGGCAGGACGATGAACCACCCGGTGTATGTAGAAAATCTGGTTGATCTGTTCGAGCTCTGTGGCACATCACCAGCTGCCAAGGGCCGGATCTATCTTGCTGGAGATGAGGAGCCGGTCACGCTGAATGATTTGGTCAGCGAGGTAGGGGCGGCTCTGGGATCCAACGTGCGGATCATCCGTTTTCCCTGGTACGGCCTCGCCTGGTTTGCGGCAATGACCGTTGAGTTGGTGTCCAAGGCCTTCAAGATCAGGCCTCCGGTCTTCCGGAGACGGCTCTCCTGGTTCCGGACCAACCGGGCCTTTCAGATCGACCGAGCCAAGGCCGAGCTGGGCTACGCTCCGAGAGTGCGACTGCGCGACGGGCTTTCCCGTACGGCATACTGGTACCGGCAGGCCGGCTACCTGGGTATGGCCGGCCAAATACTTGCCTGGGCCACCTGAGGCTCAGCCCGTCGCCAGCGATTCGGCAGGTTGAGACGAACTTCCCGGGAGAGACCCCCGCCCGGGCGGTGCTCCTCGTGCGTCCAGATACATGCGGCTCCACAGCTCGATGAGAATCAAAGACCAGAGCCGGTAGACCCGCTCCTGGGAGTACGGTTGATCCGCGGGACGGTCACGGAGCCGGGCGACATAATCGGGGTCGAACAGGCCTCGTTCGATCAGCGCGGCTCGGGACAACAGCCGTTCAGCCATCTCATCCAGCACCGCGCTCAAGTGGAGATCGTGCTTTAAACGATTGAAGCTCTTCCCATAATTGAGAATTGAAGCGGGCAGGAGGCCCGCGCACGCCTTTCTCAGCACGTATTTCTGGGTACGACCCCTAATTTTCAGCCGGTCGGGAATGGAAAAGGCGGTCGCCAGAAAATCGGGGTCTGTGTGATGAGCGTTGAACCGCACCCCCGCTGCCGTGTATAGCCGTTCCACTGGAGATTGATAGGGCAACACCAGGAACCCCTTCCGCAGAAACTGGCTCAGCGGTTGGTCTCCCTCCACTCGAAACCCCGACAGTGGCTCGATCCTCGCCGCACCCTGAACCCGTGGGGCAGGGAAATCGGTGCCCCGGAAGTACAGTGTCTTGAGGACGCGGCCACCCAGGCCTCGAGGCTCCACCCCCCGCACTGTATAGTCGTAAAACTCCCGAAGCGGTCCGGCTGCCGGCGGAACATGGAGGGCCACGTCCGCTACTCGGTGTCTCGGCAGTCCGGCAAACAGCCCATCGAAGCCGAAGCCGGTAAGAATCAGGTCCACGTGTCGCGCGGCTTCCCGTGCGGCCACGTAGAGGTACGCGATATCCTCCCTCCCAATGGGCTCCTCCATGTGCCACACCATCCACGGCAACAGGTCGGGCAAATCGTCCGGACCGAGGATGAGTGGATGGTGGTGGGTTTCCAGTTCCTGGGCCACCCGGGCGGCGTTGATCAGCTCTTTATCGTCGGCACCGTACCCGGCGCTGAAGGTGTGGATCTCTTTTTCTGGCGCCACAAACCGAACACCGGCCGCCATCACTGCAGAGTCAAGACCTCCGCTGAGTGAGATCCCGATCCTCCGATAGGGCTCGGTTTGACGGCGCAGCGTTTCGATGAACGAGGCGCGCAAGGAAGCGACGTGGCGCTCCTCGTCCTGATGCAATACCCGTATGGGAAGGTTCCAGAAGCGGGCGGTGGTCAGCTTGTCTGGCTCGATGGTCACCCAGGTACCTGGACTGACTGGGTAAACCCCTTCGAGACAGGTGGCACCAGGGCGTGCCCATTTGGTGGACTGAATGACCTGAATGGCGTCTCGGTTGGGTCGTGCGGGCACGCTGTCAATTGCCAAAAGCGCCTTGTATTCGCTGGCAAAGATCACTCGGCCGCGATCCAGCGTGAAGTAGAGCGGCGCGTATCCGATCCGATCGCGGCCGAGCAGAAGTTGCCCTCGTCCTGGATCCCAGTAGGCAAAGGCAAACTGCCCTGCGACATCCTGCAACGCCTCTGTCCCCCGCTGGGAAATGAGCTCGAGGAGTAAGGGGCCATCGGCGTCGGGGGCCGGCTCCATGCTGGAGGCACGGTTCAGCTGGCCGGCCAGTGCTTTCCGATTGTCGATCGCCCCGTCGAACACCAGGTTGGCACCGCGCAGCCCATCTACGGTGCTCCCGGTTCCGCGTATACCCAGATGTATGGTGGGGGAAAGAGACCACTGAGCGGATCGGGAACCGCGATGCGCCAGGCGCTCACCCATGCTGCTGAGCTCCGCCGGGTCTGCATCACCCACGATTCCGTATATAGCTCCCATATCGGATTGCTCCGGCTGAGGATGTCCGGCTAGGCCGAAGCGACTGCCGGAGGAAGCTCGGCTGCTGCGCCGGACTTCCGCAGGCGAGCCCGGACGATGAGCTTGTAGCCCTGCTGCAGGGGTAACAGAGCATCCATACGCGCCACCGTCCAGAGCACGGGATACAGAAGCGACAGCATCTTGAACTGCTTCTGATGCTGCTCCATGTCTCCCCGGGTTACGACAGTCCCCTTACTCGAAGCTCCCGGCTCTGCTTTTCTCCGCTTCAGGGTCTCGAGCAGACCGTTGATGGCAGTATCGATCAACTCCGAGAATGTTCCCGAGTAGGTTTCCGCGCGCTCGATGGCAAAATCAGGTTCCAGCAGATGGCGCAACCCCGCCAGGCTGTACCCAGGACGGAGATGGCCGTGCCACGCGTCGGTCAGGCCGATCCAGTGGCGAAAGCGATTCAAGAGAGAATGCGGCTTGAGATGGGGGACGTTGACGATCAGGACCCCCTCCGGCTTCAGGATCCGGCGCAGTTCCCGAACAAAGGCGACATCGTCGGGAATGTGCTCCAGAAAGTCTACGATCACGACTTGATCGAAGGTATTATCGGCGAATGGGGCCGCCTCGCCGGTGAGCTGGTAGACATCCTCCCGCACCAGATCCCGGATCGATGCCACCGTTTCCGGATTCAAATCAGCGCTGCACCAGCGGCCCCCGCGACGACGCAGCAGATAACTGATCACGCCATTATCCGCGCCTATATCGAGGCTGGTCTTGCCTGCGGGGTTGTCCAGCAACGCTGCCACTCGGCGATACTTGGCCTGCTTGAGCACCGAGCGGTTGAACAGCGCTGTAGCCCAGTCCGCGTGCGACTGGTCGGTCACGGCAGGAGGGTCACGGTGCGGTGACGGGAATCGACGCCGGAAGCCTGAGGTGGCGCAGGGTTACATACAACGCGGTAACAGCCCGAAGCAGCCAGCCGAAGCCCACTCCGTAGATCACTCCAGCCAGTCCCCAGTGACTTCCCCCGAACATGGCGGCCGGAACCGCCAGCGCTACTGAGACCCACCCAAAAACATTGACCAGCGACAGCTCGGCCGGCGTGGCAAGGGCCGTGACTGTGGACTTGGTGAACGCGTTCATGATTTTGGCCATCCCACTGATCAGGGCCGAGATCAATAACGCACTATCGAGGTGATACTTGCCCTCAAGAAGCGAGCGCTCGATCAGCGGCGTGACGAACCAGATAGCAATGGAACCGGCCACTACCATGGCACTTACCAGCTTGGCCTCATGCGCGATCAGCTGCCGCCGCTGCGGTACATTGCTTGCCACCCTTAATCGCGGCAGTAGGGTATAACCCACCCCCATCTGGAGAACCCGAAAGAGCGACCCCGCGATAGCGGCCAGTACCCCGTAGGTGGCAAGGTCGCTGAGCGGGAGCACATGCGGTATGACTAGACGCTCCAGCTGAATCAGAACCAGTCCCGCCGCGTTGAGTCCGGCGAAGGAAAATGCCTCCGTCCAGGGGAACCAGGTCTCTCTCGCCGGCTTCTTGGCCCGCTCCCGGAACAGGACACTCCAGCCCGACAGCGCCGCCAGCAGGAAGCCTAGCCCTGCGATCACCAGTGGAAGCCAGGCCTGCCGCGCCTGCGAAAGGATCACCGCTCCGGCGGCAACCAGCAGAACCAGATTGGGACTCTGGGATAATCCCAGGGATATCGCGTAGCGCCGCTCGCTCTGGAACTGAGCGGCCGAGACCGCCATGGCACCGCCGGCCACGGTGGAGACGAAGAGCACCAGCAGCATGAGCGGCGACATCTGATAAGCCAGCTCAGCCACGACCACAAAGATCAGTCCTAGGGGGATGGCCGCGGTGAGCGTGCGGCGCAGAAGCGCGGGTCCTGCCTCCAGCTGACGCCGATTTACGATGCCATCGACACCCGCGGGCGCAAGCGAGTAGCCCAGGTTGGCCAACGCGACGACCAGGGTGAAAAGGGCGTATTCCCCGGTGGGAAGTAGACGGGCGAGCACCAGGTTGGCTCCGGCGAAACCGAGACCCGATGCTCCATAAATCACTACGCTCCGCAGCGTGGGACTGTACCACAGCTTCTTCACGCGCCAGCCCCACTGGCTTTGGATTCCATCATGCTGTAAAACGAGCCCAGCTTGCGATGCGCGGCCTCGGGGGTGAACTCCTGTTGCACATAGGCCTTTGCCCGGCTGGCCAGCCGCTCACGCAGCACGGGGTCGGTGAGAAGCTCCGCCAGTCCATCACCCATGGCTTCTGGGTCGGGCTCGACCAGGTACGCCGTTCGATCGTCCAGCACCTGGGTGTGAGTCCGCAGGCGAGTGGCGAGTACTGCGGTGCCCGAGTCGAGATAGGAATAAATCTTCATCGGAGTGTTGAGGCCTTTGAGCCGAGGGGAAACCAGGACATCGGCCCGCCGGAACAGATCCTCCAGGTCGCTGATCGGACGCTGCCCCAGGAAATGCACCCGACTGGAGATCCCCAGCTGGGCCGCCCGCCGGCTGTAATGGGCAATGTCGTCCTGCAGCCCTCCAACGATTACCAGGTGGGCGTTCGGCACCCGAAGCAGTGCGTGACGGAAACCCTCCAGCAAGAGCCCGATACCCTGATAGTGCTCCAAATTTCCGACGTACATTGCGATCGGACTCTTTCCGTCGACCCCGGCGGGCAGGACGCCTTCGGAGTGCCCATTCCCCGAATGGTCATTGTCCGGAATCAGCAGGGTCGTGTCCTCCACCCGGCCGATGGGCTTGTCCGGTGCATGTCCGTGCGCCACATCTTCCAGTGCCGCGCAGACGGTGAGGACACCCAGGCTGTGTCTGACCGCCACTGCCTCGCACCGGCGGAGGGTGGCAAAGGCGAATTGCAGCCCGGGATACGCATCGACCAGCTGCTCCGCCAGGGATGAGTCCATATCGTAGACGTACGGTATGCCAGCCAGACGCTGCATGGCTGCCGCGATGAAGGCCGCTTCCTCGACCGCATGGATTAAGTCGTAGGTGTTACGGCGGACCATCTTCAGGCACTTCGCGAACATGAACAGGTCGCACACCACCTTTTTGACCGAAAAGCCCGGCCGGATATTTCGGATGCCGAGTGGCCGCGCAATCCGGTGAATCCGGCAGTTGGCGATTTCGACATCTTCACCTTCGTGGAAGGTCAAGAGGTCGATCTGGTGTCCCCGGGAGCTCAGGAATTCGAGCACCCGCCTCACCGCCAGCGGAGTACCGCGAGCCTGGAAGAAGGGATGGGGCGCCAGGACCAGAATTTTCACCCGACGGGCTCCTCGACGGGCGCGGGGTGCTGCCTTCTGTTCATCACCTCAGCCACCTCCGCGCCCTGTCGGATCGTATCCCATCCCAGTTCTGCTCCGGCCATCTGGGCAACACGGGTCACGGTTTCGAGCGCGGGTTTGCCGGTGTTCCCCAGAGCGCTGCGCCGAAAGACGATATCAACGAGCTTAACCGCCATCTCCTCTCGCACCGCCCTCTGGACGTCGGAGGCGGTTACCTCTCCGTCGGTACCCGCCAGTGTCAACGGCACCTCGGTGGTTCTGCAGGCCGGCACTGTCCTGCCCAAATCGCGGAACACCCCGTCAACCACTCGCTCGGCCACGCTCCGGGCAGTAGTGTACTTGACCGGTTCTACAGAAAAGAGGTGTCGGACACCATCGGTGGTGCCGCCGTGATTGATTATCCGGGGCCGCTCTGCCAGAGCCATGCTCCTACCTCTTTCGACACTTCCCTTGAGTCGGAGCCAGCCCCACTGGCACCCGGTGATGGCAGCCGTGGACAGCTCCAAGCCGGGACAAGCCTCGTTGAACTCCTGCAGCAGTCTCGTGCTACCCCGATCCGGGCTGGCCTGATTTTCCCCGGCCGGCGCGTACCAGGTTCCCAACAAGGTGCTCCCTGCCTGCTGCGGGGCGGCAAACAGAAAACGCTTGCCGCCCCCAACAGGGTCCAAACGCCGATCGGTTCGGGACCTCGCCCCGATCGCTACGCTGCTCAAGACCCGATCCACCCGAACATTGACCGCCAAGGCGTGGCTGGCGGTCATGGCTGCCGGTGCCCTCCCCAGGGTGCCTGAGACAAGACCCTCGGTCCAGGGTCCGGCTGCCACCACGACCACACTAGCTTTGTCCTCAAATTGGCTTCCCTGGGCCAGATCGGTAACCTGGATCCCCGCGGCCTGACGGTCTCGAACCAGGATTCGATCTACCCTGACATAATTGGCCGGAACCACGCCCCGTTCTGCGGCAGAGCGCACAAAGCTGAGGGTGAGTCGCTCAGGATGCCGCAGCCGCCCATCGTACCAGAGGGCTCCGCCGGTAAGTCCGTCGGACGGAAACCAGGGGAAGAGCCCCAGACATTCGCCCCGGGAGATCAGCCGGCCGCCAGCAATGGCGCATTCGGGTCGCAACCCGCGGTTCCGGGTACGAGAAATCACATCGTTGAGCAGCAGAGCGGTACCAAAGGCGGTGCGGCCCTTCGCCCCCTGGTAGGTCGGAACCAGCACCGGTAGCGGCTCTACCAGCCCGGGAGCGATTCGGAGCAAGGCGGAGCGCTCCTGAATCGAGTCAAGCATCCGAGGCAGATCTCCGCGCGCGAGATACCTGAGCCCGCCATGGACGATGCCGAGGCTATTGGCCGAGGTGGCGGCCCCGAAGTCCCCCCGGTCCACCAGAGCCACGCTCAACCCGCGCAGACAGGCATCCCAGGCGATGCAGGCACCCTGAATGCCTGCTCCCACGACCAGAAGGTCGAACGTTCTCTCGAGGAGTCTAGAGAGGTCGCGCCGCATGCCTCATAAAGGTCGATGTCGGGGGTCCCCGGCTGAGGTCCCTGAAGGGCGACATCATCACTGAAGGCTAACGACGCTCAGGTCCGTTCGCGGACCCGGTAGGCTCGCCGGTGAGGTGCACGCAGATGGACGATGATCTCACCGACCAGGCCCAGCCCGATGAGCTGAACTCCGAGCGCCACCAGCAGAACTCCAAGCAGAAGAGCCGGCCGATTGGCTATACCCTGTCCTTCTACCCTCTGGATCAACAGAACCAGGCTGATAACCGCACCCAAGGCGAGAAAGACCGAGCCCACCAGCCCAAAGAATCGCAGTGGTTTCTCAGTAAACTTGGCCAGGAAGACGAACGCCCCAATGTCCAGCAGACGCCTGAAGTACACCCCCGGCCGATATACCCGAGCCCGGGCATCGCTGGGGTGCTGCGCCAGAGGGACCTCTTCGACTCGATAGCCTTCCCGGAGCGCCATTGCCGGAATGAACCGATGCAGGTCTCCGTAAAGCGGAAGCGCCTCCGCCACCGAACGAGTCATTGCCCGAACCCCGCATGCCATGTCGTGGAAGCGCTGCTGCGACACGCCCCCGACGATACTGTGAAAGGCCCGCGACTGCATCCGGTTGAGCCAGCTGTCCAGCCGGGGAGAGCGGTTAGCAACGGCCATGTCGGCCCCGCCCTCTACCGCATCCAACAGCGGCCCGATGCCCTCGGGACGCACCTGGAAATAGGCCGGCAGCGTCAGAATCAGCTCGCCCCGACTCCGCTCGATTCCCAGCCGCAGCGCCGCGGTTTCGCCGAACTCACGGGCAAACCGGAGAATCCGAACGTTCTTCTTGTCTCGGGTGAGGGCAACGAGCTCAGCCGGAGGAGTGATCCGCCCATCGAACACAAAGACGAACTCGTAGGGTTGCCGGCGCGCATCCAGGACGTCGGCGAACGCGCGGTACATCGCTGCCACGTCGTCCGCGCGCTCCACCACCGGCACGATGACGGACATCAGATCGACTTCCGATTGGTGCACCGAAGGCGTGGTGGACATTGGCTCCATCAGGATACCGGGTGTGCTCATGTCAGCGAATCTCCGCGGCAGCTGGAATATCGTTCGTACCGGTCCGCTCGCTGCTGAGCGCGACTTCGGCGACCAGGCCGAGCATGAAGAGATAGAAGGCCACCCCGATGCTCAGAAGCCCCGCTCCGGGAAATACCAGCGCGTCAGCCTTGTCCGATCCAAAGTGGGTGAGACTGAAGAACCACAAGGCTCCAAACACGAGCGAGATCCCCACTGCGGGCAACGCCGCCAGCGCGAAGCCGACCAGGGGACGAGACCTGAAGGTGGTAATCATCTTGAGAGTCAGCAGGTCGACCAGCACCTTTACCGTTCGCGAAATGCCGTACTTACTCTCCCCAAATCGCCGGGCATGGTGGCGCACCGGCATCTCGGTGATCCTGGCGCCCACGCTGGCGGACAAAGCGGGGATGAAGCGGTGCTGCTCCGCGTACAGAGAAATTCGGTTGAGCAGATCGCGCCGGTATGCCTTCAGCGAACAGCCGTTATCGGTAATAGGCACCCCGGTAAGCCGGCGAATGAGCCGATTGGCTACCCAGGAAGGCACCTTTCGCAGCAGCAGCTTGTCCTGCCGCTGCCGGCGCCACCCGCATACGAGGTCGTAACCCTCATCCAGCTTGGCAATGAGGGCTGGAATGTCCCGCGGATCGTTCTGCAGGTCTCCATCGAGCGAGACAACAACCCGTCCCTGGGCATGATCAAAGCCGGCCATCATGGCCGCCGTCTGTCCGACATTGCGGCCCAGTCGAAGTCCGCGGACTCGGGGATCGGCCGCTGCCGCCTGAATTTGGGTCCAGGTATCGTCTCGGCTGCCGTCGTCTACCAGGATCACCTCGAACACGCCGGCATAGCTCTCCAGGGCTTGGAGGATCCACTCCACCAAGGGACGCACGTTCTCCGACTCGTTGAAGAGCGGAGCAACCAC
>DASUVR010000033.1:0-3007 GCA_036378855.1 Gemmatimonadales bacterium
CCCCCCTGCCCACCGCCACCACCTCCGCCTCGTTGACCACCTCCGCCGCCACCCTGGCCGCCGCCACCTTGGCCGCCGCCACCGCCCGGACCACCCGGACGCCCACCACCGCCTCCGCCCTGACCGCCGCCGCCTTGGCCACCGCCACCACCCGGACCTCCGGGACGCCCGCCACCGCCACCGCCACCTTTCTGGCCTCCACCGCCACCCTGCCCGCCTCCGCCACCACCAGGTCCTCCGGGTCGACCACCGCCGCCACCACCGCCACCCTTCTGGCCCCCCCCGCCGCCTTGTCCGCCGCCGCCGCCCTTCTGACCGCCACCGCCGCCTTGGCCGCCGCCTCCACCGCCAGGTTTGCCCCCTTCACGATTAGCCATGCCTCGACTCCTTGAGGAGGGCCGCCGCGGAGAGCGACGGCCTTGAGTTCGGGGTGTGGATGCTTACTCCGATGACCACGCCCGCTCGGAGTGTCACAACCCCGGCCCGAAAGGGCGAGGAAATATATGTAGTTGTCGGGAGGCCAGGGGAGTGAGGTTGCTCACAGCGTTCCGCCATCGAGCACTTGTCGCATTTTCTGAGCGAGCTTCACCGGCGACAGAGGCTTCTCCAGAAAAGGAACTCCATTCTCCAGCAGCCCGCGGCGAATGACGACGTCGTCGGTGTAGCCCGACATGAATACCACCGGCAGGCTCGGGCGGGTCTCCCGCAGGCGCCGCGCCAGCTCGCGCCCGCCAATCCCAGGCATGGCGAGATCGGTCAGCACCGCATCGACCCGCGCGCCCCGCGAGACGAGGTCCAGCGCGGTCTGACCATCGGCGGCTTGCATGACTTCATAGCCCGCCTCGGCCAACGAGCGTCGGGCCATCTCCCGCACCAGAGGATCGTCCTCTACGACCAGGATTCTGCCGCCTGCGGCCCGGCTCGCCGGCTCGGGCTCAGCGGGAGCCGGAGCACTTGCCGGGTCACGCACCGCAGGGAAATACAGCTTCAGGGTCGTTCCCATACCGGGCTCACTATAGGCCCAGATGTTTCCGCCGGTCTGCTTCACGATACCGTACACCATGGCCAGGCCCAGGCCGCTTCCCTGTCCCACGGCCTTGGTAGTAAAGAACGGCTCGAACAGGTGCTTCATGGTTTCCTGATCCATACCATGGCCGGTGTCGCTGACAACCAGAGCGGTGTACGTCCCTGGAATAATGGAGACACCCGGACGGCGAGCAGTGTACTCGTCGGTCAGCTCTACCTCGCGGGTCTCGATGGTCAAGGTGCCGCCGTCGGGCATCGCATCCCGGGCATTGATCGTGAGGTTCAGTAGGACCTGATCCAGCTGGGCCGGGTCGGCCCGGATCGGAGCCGCCGCTGGATCGAGCCGGAGCTCCAGCGTCTGCTGTTCGGTCAGAGTGCGGCGGAGAATGGGCTGAAGCTTCCTCAGGACCGCATTCAGATTTACCACTTCTGGTTTGAGGATCTGCCGCCGGCTGAACGCGAGCAGCTGCCGGGTGATCGAGGCGGTGCGCTCGGCGGCCTGCCAGATGTAGTCCACATCCTGCCGCACCGGATCGGGCAGGTCCTTCCGGGCCAGAATGAAGCTGGCGGCGCCCAGAACAACGGACATCTGGTTATTGGCTTCGTGGGCCATGCCCCCAGCCAGCTGACCCACGACCTCGATTCGCTCTGCCTGCCTCAGGCGGTCTTCCGCCTGGCGACGGGCAGTGAGATCCAGGACGAAGAACACGGCGTCGGACATGTGATCGGCCAGCCGAGCTCCGCCCACCAGCACGGGAACCCGGGTTCCGTCTTTGCGTAAAAATTCTTTTTCATAGGGGGTGCACGAGCCTCGGAGCCGGGTTTCCTCGGTGGCCTTGCGGTCCGCCTCCTCGTGCCCCGGCGGAGTGAGACGGCCGTGCCGAAGGATCCCCTGGGCCACTTCCTCTCTGGTATAGCCCAGCATCTCGAGCAGTACATCATTGGCGCCGGTGATCAGCTGGCCGTTCCAGAAGGCAATTCCGATCATCCCCGACTCGAACACGCTGCGAAAACGGGCTTCGCTCGCCTGAAGCGCCGACTCGGCCTGCCGATTGAGTGTGATATCCCGTTGGGAGCCCCAGGCGCGCCGAAGTTGCCCCTCGGAGACAAATCCGATCAGGTTGTTCAGGAAGTAGCGTTGGTTCCCTTGGCGGTCGAATTCGTGGGATTCGGCGTCGGTCAGGCGGTATCCGCTTCGAATGAATGCGCGCAGGTACTCCAGGTTCTGCGGGTCGGAGCGGGGCATCATGTCACTCAATCGCGAGCCGACCAGCTCTGCGGACTTGCTGTAGCCGTACATCTGGGCCAGGGCGTCGTTGCACTCCGCCAGATAGGCGTGGCTGTAAAAGCGCTCGATCTGCTCATCGTCCGGCAGCGTCACCGGCACCGGCTGCTCCAGCTCGAAGCGCCAGACACCCTCCGCCGTCTGCTCGATGAATGCCCGATAGCGCTCCTCACTCTGACGCAGCGCCGCTTGAGCGGCGGCGTGCTGGGAAATGTCCTCCACCAGCCCGACGTATCCCACCAGCTGTTCCTGGTCGGTGATCTCCGACGCGTTCACCCGGGTCCACACCACCGTGCCGTCCGGGTGGGCGAATCGATGCTCACTCAGGAAGGGAATTCGGCGCTCCGCCGCCTGATACCACTCCCGGAAGACTCGTTCCCGATCCTCAGGGTGAATCGCCCGGCTCCATCCGGTTCCCCGAGCCTGCTGCTCGCTCAGTCCGGAGATCCGCTGATACGCCGGGTTGGTGTAGTGGCAGTCACCATTAGGATCAGTGATGTAGATGCCCAGGGGAGACGATTCAGCCATGGCGCGGAAGCGCGCCTCGCTGCTGCTGAGTGCGGCCTCGATCTCGAGCTGCTGATCGAGCGCTTCCTGGGCCTCCATGGCGGCGGCCTTGGCCCGCGATTTCTCCTGTTCCGCCCGCGTCGCCTCCACCCGGGCCAGGTCTGCCGCGTTGCGGGCTTCGACGGCGGA
>DASUVR010000034.1:0-5216 GCA_036378855.1 Gemmatimonadales bacterium
TCTGCATCGCGTGCAGCTCGCTCAGCAGCGTGCCGAACAGCTCCAACTGGTGCGGGTCGCGTACGCCGCCGTCGGCCTGCTGGGCCTCGACCTCAGCCAGCAGCATGTCGATCGCGTCCGGCTCTCCGGCTACTTCGGCCAGGCGGGCCAGCCAGGGGGCGAGCTCCGGATCTTCGTCGGGAAGCCGGTAGATCGACTTCTTCAGTTCAATGTGGCGCCAGATGCCTAGCTCGTCGTAGTGGTCCTCAGGCTGGGTTCGTTCCAGCTGATGCAGCGCCGCTTCGGTTTCGCCCCGGTCGTAGAGCAGGTTGGCCAAATAGATCCGGGCCTCACTGTATCCCGCGTCGATTTCCAGCGCTCGGCGGAGCCAGTACAGGGACCCGGCATCGTTCCCCAGCCGGTGGGATGCGTAGCCGAGGCAGGCCGCGGCGTCGGGCGATTCGGGGTGGGCCCCTACTGCCAGATCGAAGAACCGGTGGGCTGGCGCAACCAGTCCTTCGCGGAACAGGGCGCGTCCGATCTGCAGCATGAGCTCATGATCGTCCTGGAACCCGAGCTGTAGAATGCGCTCGACAGCCCGCATGGCCCCCGCCCGATCGCCGAGCTTGAGCAGGGTTTCGCCCAGGCCTGCCAGGCCGTCCTCATGATCCGGATCCAACGCCAGAGCCTGCTCGAAGCTCCGTCTGGACCAGGCGTATTCCTCACGGGCCAGATGGGCGTAGGCTCTTCCGATGTGCAATTCGACGGCGTGAGGATAGAGCGCTATGCCTTCATTGAGAACGGTCAGGGCTTCATCGTAGCGGCCTTCGTTATAGAGATGATGGGCTTGTTCGTCGAAATCGTCGGAGCTGAGGAATGCGTCCGACATCGGCAGGACCTCTTGGAGGGGTTAACGACAAGTTACGGAATTGAAGTAATGGGAGCAAGAGAATCCCTCACTCTGGAACACCCGAAGGCATCAGGTTCAGGTGTGTGATTGCTGTCACACCGCAGGGTGTCTCCCGCTGGTATCTCGTTTTGGTCTGACAGACCGATTCCCCTAGGTTTAGCCGATGAACACCGAGCACCTCCCATCGGACGGCGCCGCGTTCGCCTCCAGTCACAGTCCCTGACCTCCTAGGACCAGTCATGCGCTTCACCGCGGCTCTGCTGAGCTCCGCGATGGTGGGGGTTTCTGCGCCGCTTCTGGCGCAGAAACCCACTGTTCCGAGCGGACCCATCAGCCTGATCGACGCCATTACCATCGGCCGCCGCCAAGGAGTAGAAGCAGCCATTGCCCAGCTGAACGTCCGGGCTGCAGAGGCCCGAAAGGGGGAGCGTCTAGCCGACCTTCTGCCCAACATCGAAGGACAAGCCTCCTACATTCGGCAGACAATCAACCTCGATGCCTTCGGCTTTCCCGGTGTGAGCGGTGTCACCAATGCTTTCAACCTGTACAATCTCCAGCTTCGGGCTTCCCAGAGCATCCTGGATCTCAGCGCGCGAACCCGCTACCGGGCTGGCCAGGATACTGTCACGGCCGCGAAGCTCGATGCCCGGGTGATAGGCGATGTCGTCGGGGCTAATGCCGGGGTCGCCTACCTGCGAGTGCTGAGCGCGGAGGAGACGGTGCGCGCCCGGACCGCCGATAGCACCGTAGCCGCGGACCTGCTGCGACAAGCGCGAAGACTGGTCGAGGCCGGCGTCAGCCCCGCCATCGATGTGACCCGGAGTGAGGTGAGCTTTGGGTCGGTTCGAACCCAGCTCGCAGTCGCGCGAAATCAGGCCGACCGTTCGCGGCTGGATCTCGTTCGGGCGCTGAACTTGCCCTCGAACACCCAGCTGCAGCTGGCCGATTCTCTGGGTCTCGCTCCACTCGAGATACCCCGGGAGCCCGACGAGGCCGCGCGCTATGCCCGCGAGCACCGCTCCGAGCTTTTAGCGGAGCATGCCCGCACCGAGGCAACCCGGCGAACTTTGCGGGCCATTCGCTACGAGAATCTGCCCAACCTGTCGGTGAATGGGTTTTACACTGAGAGCGGTCAGCAAACCCGGGTTTTGGTCGGCAGTTACTACGTGCAGCTGTTGGTGAGTATTCCTATCCTGGACGGGTTGCGGCGACAGAACCGCGCCAAGGAGGAGCAGGCCCGCCTGGATATCCAGGAGATCAGAGAGCACAACCTGGCTGACCAGATCGAGACTGAGGCCCGCCAGGCGGTACTGGATCTCGCGTCGGCAGAGCAGCAGGTGGCGATCGCGAACGAACGGGTCAAGCTGGCCAACCGCGAACTGAGTGAGGCGCAGCAGCGGTTCACAGCGGGAGTGGCCGGCAGCGTGGAAACAACGAACGCTCAGAGCTCAGTGATTGCCGCCCAGGACGCCCTCATTCAGGCTCGGGTAAGCTACGGGACAGCCCGGGTTGCCGCGTATCGGGCCCTCGGGGTCATCGAACAACTCCATTGATCGCCTGACCGGCGACTGAGACGCACCATGGCAGAAGGCACAGACGAGAGCGCGGCAGAAGTAGCAGACACGAGGCCGAAGCGCCGGCGGATTCCGGTGATTATCGTGGGAGTATTGGCGCTGGCTCTCGCTGTCTGGGGACTCAACCGCTACCTGTACTCCCGGCATCATGTTTCCACCGATAACGCCCAGCTAGACGGCCATATCACGCTGATCGCTCCCCGGATTGCTGCCTTCGTGACCCGCATTCTCGTGGACGACAACCAACACGTGCAGGCGGGTGATACGCTGGTGATCCTGGACGACCGTGACCTGAAGGTCAAGCTGCAGCAAGCCGAGGCCGACCTACGCCAGGCTGAGGCAGCAGTCGGCAGCCGGGGACGGGCCGGCCAGACCCAGGCTGAGCTCCAGGCAACCCGGTCGGAAGCAGGATCAGCCCGGGCATCGGTTAGAGCCGCTGAGGCCGATTACCACAAAGCGGCGGCCGATGTGGAACGCTATCGCAAGCTGGCGGCCCAGAAGATTGTTTCGGCCCAGCAATTCGATGCCGCCGAAGCCGCCGAAGCCCAGGCCGCCGCCAAACTCGAGGCCGCTCGGCGCCAGGCCGCCGCCGCAGGGAGCCAGGTGTCGGCATCCGGCGCGGCGGTACGCAGCGCCGATGCCCATTTGGCGGCTGCGGAGGCCGCGGTCGAGAATACCAAGCTGCAGCTCAGCTACGCCTACATCACCGCACCGGTGTCGGGAACCGTGGCCCGACGCAACGCGGAAGTCGGTGCCCTGGTGCAGGTGGGGCAGACCCTCATGTCCATTGTGCCGGACGAAAATGTCTGGGTAACCGCCAACCTCAAGGAAACCCAGTTGACCCACGTGCGGGTAGGCGACCGCGCCACGTTTACGGTTGACGCCTATCCGGGCCGCGAGTTTGAGGGCCGGGTGGAAAGTCTCAGTCCTGCCACCGGGGCCCGATTTGCCTTGCTGCCTCCCGACAATGCGACGGGAAACTTCACCAAGGTGGTGCAGCGGGTCCCGGTCCGAATTGCCGTGGACCAGCCGGCCGGTGCCCCGGTGCCCCTAAGGCCTGGCATGTCGGTGGATATCACGATTGAGACGGGGAAAAGCAGTTCTCCCGCGGGCACCACTGCAACTACCAAGTAAGGCAGCCACGGATGAACACGGATGAAAGTGGATAACCCGGTTACACGTGAGGCTCAGGCTGGCAGGGCCGGTTGCGCTGACTTGTCTTGAAGGCGTTATCGAATCGAAGACGTCTAAATTGAGGCCGACGACCAAAATTCAACAACAGGCCCACCTCCAGCGCGGTTGCTCGCAGGTAGTTCAGTATTTGTGCTCCATGCATGGGCTCCAGTCTGGGCAGGGCCTTAACCTCAACCAGAACCTTGCCATTCACCACAGCATCAGCCCGAAAACGACCGATCATATTTCCGCGAAAATAGACCTTGATGGGCATTTCTCTGCAGACGGCGAGGCCCTCCGCACGGAGGACTAAGCTGAGGGCCTCTACATAGACTGCCTCCAAGAAACCGTGGCCCAACTCCTTGTATACCTGATAGAAGCTCCCGATCACACTCCGTGTTATCTCGTAGTGTTTCAAGTCATTTCCATCCGTGTTCATCCGTGGCTCCGCATTTGACAGCAGAAGGTACTCGCTACTCACGCAGTACTGAGTATCGGTTACCTTAGAAACGTGACCTTCCAGCGCAAACTCCTGCTTGGATTTGCACTCATGGCGCTGCCGGCTCTTGCGGTCGGGGCCAGCGCCATTCGGAGCAATTTGCTGGAGCGGCGGGCTTTGCAGGCGTTGGGTGAGAGCATGTCTCGCACCCGGACCTATGCCGAGCTGGAAACCGCCATGTTCGACCAGAGCGAAGTCATCTGGCGCTATCTGAGCGGCCTGGATCCAACCGCACGCAAGGAATTCCGGCTCACGGAGCAGGTGGTGGACTACTGGCAGCAACGCTGGGCCGCCGAGCTGCGTCCGGAGGAAATGAGCCTGGCCCAGAGCGTTCGCGGCATTCAGCAGCAGATCCAAACGGCGGCGGACAGCATCTTCCGGCTCTACGACTCGGGACAGCGGCAGGCTGCGTTCAATACCGCCCAACATGAGCTGAAGGGACGCCTGCTGCCGGCACTCACTCAGCTGAACCGGGAGATCTATCGGCAGGCCCGGGAGTCCAGCGTGCGGGGAGCCTATGCCCGGCTGGAAGAAATACTCGCCGGACAGAAACGGATCCTTCTGTTGACCTTGATGCTGTCTCTGATTGGCGGCCTGCTGGCCTCCTGGCTGATCTCTCGCAGCCTGGCCCGGCCGCTGCGAGAGCTTACCGGGGCGATGGCAACCGTGGGCGCCGGACGGCTGGATCATCCGGTTACCGCGAGCTCTCGCGACGAAGTTGGAGAGCTGGCGCATGCGTTCGGGGATATGACCGACAAGCTGCGTCAGTCCCGGAGCGACCTGCTGCGGCTCAATACCGAGCTGGAGACAAAAATCTCTCAGCTCGAGCAGACCCAGGCCCAGCTGGTGCAATCGGAGAAGCTGGCTTCCATCGGAGAGATGTCGGCGGCCGTGGCCCACGGTCTCCGCAACCCCCTGGCCAGCCTCAGAGCCGCCGCTCAGCTGGTACGCCGCCACCCCAATGCACCCTCAGCCCCGGAACATCTCACCGCAATCATCAACGAGGTGGATCGGCTGGACCGGCGGATCAGCCACCTGCTGAGCTTCTCCCGCCCCGCCCCATATCGTCCGCTTCAGGAGA
>DASUVR010000035.1:0-14284 GCA_036378855.1 Gemmatimonadales bacterium
CAGACCGCGAGCTGCTGCCCGTCGCTGGGTACCTGGAGCCGCGTGCCGGTGGCCAGAAACGCCTCCTCGGCGGGCCGCGGATTGTTCCGTGGGGGCCGGCAGAAGATCGTCTCCGCCCATCGAGCCGCAACGCCGGGAGCCACCGAACCCACTGTCCGGAAGGCGGTTCGAAGCATCCAGAGGGGAGGCGCGCTCTTCACCAAAACAAGCTAACACGGTGACCATCGTCACCCGGCCACCCTCCGGCAGGACTTAGGTTGCAACGATCCAATTGCGCTGCCGTTTCCCTTAATGGAGAGACCTATGTCCGACCCCAATGCGTTCGACCGCGTTTCACCGGCGGAAGACTCGACCTGGCAGGCCAGCTGGGAAACCGAGGACAACTACTGGACCGAAAACTTCTCCAGCCGGCCCTATGCCCTGGGGCCGGACTATTACGATCGCTTTCGGCCCGGCTACCGCTACGGCTTCGAATCGGCCCAGCATTACGTGGGTCGGCAGTGGGATGAGGCCGAGCCCGACCTGCGGCAGGGCTGGGAGAAGTACGAGCATCGGGGCGAGTCGCCCAGCGCCTGGGACGAGATCAAGCACGCCGTCCGCGACGCCTGGGACCGGGTCGTCGGCACCCAGCGCAACCCCGAGCCGCGCAAGCCCGAGGTTCGAGAGTAACTTTCCGGCATGGCCGATTCGATCCGTGACCTCCTCTTCGGAGGAGTCGCCAACGCCCGCGAGCTGGTAGAGGCAAGCGAGCCCCGCCGCTCGTTCGACGACGTGGTGCTGCCCCAGACCACGCTCCGCTCGCTCAACCACGCCCTGGCCCTGGTTCGGAAGCACGATTTGATCTTCCATCAGTGGGGCCTGGCCGAACGCCACTCCAGCGGCCTGGGCCTGGCTTTCCACTTTGCCGGCCCTCCCGGCACCGGCAAGACCATCTGCGCGGAAGCGCTGGCGTACGCGCTGAACAAGCGGCTGCTGGTAGTGCGCTACGCCGAGCTGGAGTCGCGCTGGGTGGGGCAGACGGCCAAGCATGTGGCCTCGGTCTTTCGTTCGGCGGCGCGACAGGACGCGGTGCTCTTCTTCGACGAAGCCGACGCCATTGCCGGGCGCCGGTTCACGTCCATGAATGCGGCCTACGAGCGGGAGGCCAACGCCATCGTCAACGTGCTGCTGCACGAGCTGGAGACATTTCCCGGCGTGGTCATCTTCGCTACCAATCTGGCCGCGAACATTGATCCCGCCTTCGAGCGGCGGATCCGCACCCACATCCTCTTCGACATGCCCAACGAGGAGGAGCGGGAGCGGATCTGGCGGGTCCAGCTTCACGCCCGGAAAACTCCTCTGGCCGACGACGTAGACTTTCAGGCGCTGGCCGCTGCCTTTCCCCGAAGCGGTGGCGACATCAAGAACGCCGTGCTGAAGGCGGCACAGATCGCCACCCTGGAGCCTGTTCCCGATCCGGAGAAGCGGATCCACCAGCGCCACTTCATCCAGGGACTGGAGGAGGTCGTCGCGGCCCAGGCGGTCATGTCTCAGTCGCTGTTCGATGACCCGATTCCCGGCGGCGGAGACCGGCTCACCGAGACCCGGGAGGAGCTGCAGAGCGAGATGGCGCTGATGGCCGAGCGGTTCGAGGGACTGGAGCGTTCCATCCGCAAGCTTGCCGGCGAGCAGTCGGCCACTCGGGGCGAGCTGGAGAGTCGGCAGAGCCACTTTTTCGAGACCCTGAATGCCGACCGCCGCCGCCGCGATCGCACCATGTTCCTGCTGGTTGCGGGCGTGCTGCTCCTGGCTCTCGTCGCCTTGATCCTGCCCTGGGTCAATAGCTGAAGCTCGGCCCGGTGTGGATCTGAGCGCCTGGACGCCATACATGGAAGCCATGTCCGCCTTTCATCGCGGCGATCGCGATGCGTACATGGTGGTGTACGACGACTACGAGCGCGACGAAGTTCCTCTCGCCTATTTCTTCCGCGATTCCACTGAATTTCCCGAGGTAGAACGGCTGGCCCTGGACTTGTGCCGCGGGCGGGTGCTCGACGTGGGCGCCGGCTCCGGCTGCCACACGCTCGCGCTGCAGGAACGCGGACTCGAGGTCACCGCGATCGAGATCCTGCCGGAGATGGTGGACATCCTGAAGCAGAGAGGTGTGCGCGACGCTCGTCGAGCGACCTGGATGGATCTGCTGGACGAGCCTTTCGATACCGTCCTGATGATGATGAACGGACTGGGCCTGAGCGAGACGTTGCCTGGGCTGCGCCGCTTCTTCCGGCGGGCTCGGCGGTTGGTCAGGCCGGACGGCCAGGTGCTGGCCGACTCCACCGACGTGCGGGTCCGGATGGAGCCCAGAGCCGGGCGCACCGGGGGCTCAACCCGCCGCGATGGCCGTTACGTGGGCGAGCTCCACTTTCAGATCGAGTTCCAGGGCCGCAAGGGTCCGCCGTTTGCTCAGCTGTACGTTGATCCCGGAACTCTGGAGCGCACCGCCCGGAGTGAAAGATGGAGCTGCGAGATCGTTCGTCCGCCCGATGAGTACGGCCACTACCTGGCTCGCCTCACTCCTTGAGCACTGGTGCGCCAGGAAGTGGGTCTCCCGCCTGCCAGCCGCTGGCAGCGAGTCGGTCGAACAGATTCAGCACCGCCCGCCGGTTCTCATGCACCGCCAGCACCAGCAGATCGCCGGGCCGGGCCCATTCCAGCGCCATCCTCACCGCCTCGATCTCGGGGCCCACCCGGGACAGCGCGCCACTCGGCAGACCGAGCTGCAGGAACTCGTCCGCTAGGAGTCCGGGCACCTCACCCGGCGTCCTTCCTCGCAGGTAAGTCTCCATGTCCTTCACTACCACGCGGTCCGGCTTCAGCGGCCAGGCCGCGCGGGCGAGAGCACGGATGGCTTCATCTCCCCTGTCGCCGGCCTGGCCCACCAGCAACAGGCGGCGTTGACCAGGTACCGTTCGAGCGACTTCCACCAGCGCCGCCATGCCGTGCGGGTTGTGGGCAAAGTCGAGCAGAATGCGGACACCTCCAAGCTCGACCAGATTGGCTCGGCCCGGGTTGTCATCCAGATCGCTCCCAAAGCGGCGAAGGGTGGACGCCATGATGGCCGGATCCAGTCCCAACGCCAGCCCGGCTGCCACCGCCGCCAGCGCATTGGCGACATTGTGCTCTGCCGTGCCCCCAAAGGTCACCGGGATTTCGGCCACCGGCAGCAGCGGCGTTCGCTGCTCGCCTCGAGCTATCACCAGCATGCCGTGGTCCGACAGTACCACCGTGCCGCCTTCCTGGATCTGTTTTCTCACCACCGGCGACGCTGGATTGAGCGAAAACCAGGAGAGCTGAACCTTGAAGTTGCGGCTCCGCTCCACCAGCAGCGGATCATCGGCGTTCACTATCAGCGTGCCTCCGCGGGTCAGCGCCTTGGCAACGGTCAGCTTGGTATCGGCCAGGTCGGGCAGGCTCTCGATCCCGAATTCGCCGAGGTGGTCGTCCGCGATGTTGGTGACCACGGCGACTTCGGCATGATTTACCGGCAGCCCCCGGCGGAGAATGCCGCCCCGGGCGGTCTCCAGCACCGCCGTCTCCGTCTCGGTATGGCGCAGCACCATGCGGGCGCCGCTGGGCCCGGCAAAATCGCCTTCCTCGAGCAGCGTGTGTCCCACGGTGACACCGTCGGTCGAGGTAACACCGGTGATCCTGCCTGATCCTTCGAGCATGGCCCCCAGCATTCGGACCACAGTGGTCTTTCCATTCGACCCGGTGACCAGGGCGATGGGGATGTCGGACGCGGTATCCCATTTCACCGTATTGGGGTCGGGCAGATCTTCGATGTGCCAGATGATCGCGCCCCTGCCCGATCCAGCGGAGACCAGATCCTCGCCGTGCAGAAAGGTGAGGCCTCGGGAAAGAGCGCCGTGGTAGAGTCCGGCCAGGCGCGGGTTCTTCTGCGAGGTGATGTCATCCAGCAGTGCGGCGGTGGCCTTGCGAATGTCCGGCTGCTTTTCCCCCGCCAGCTCCGCTGCCGCCACCGCCCAGGCCCGCTCGTTCAGCTCGGTTGCCGCATAGAGTCCATCGATCGGAGCGGTCAGCGCCAGGCTGACGCCCCCGCTGAAGCTGCGCGACGCCAGCTGCTGGTCGGGCCAGCCCACCGCCTGAAGCAGCTGCCGGGCGGCCTGTTCCCAGGCCGCAATGGCGGCTTTCACCTGCGACGGCTCGACCCGGGCCTCCAGCACCGCGCCCGGCCGATCCAGCAGCAGGCTCGGACCGGTCAATCGGCGGGAGTCGAGAACGGGCATAACCGGATTACTAAGACGCGTAGGCATTGGAGCTAGCCGAGTTGTGTGTGATACGTCACTGACGTTACCTGCCGCTGGAGTAAGCTGAATGCCCTGCCCCACGTCAGGTTGAGGGGCGGACTGACGACTTCGAGAGAGTTAGCCCGGCCCGATTGTATGGCGCAACCCAGTCTAACCGTGGATCTGCCGGCAGTCGATCCGGCGCAGTTCGACATTGCCCGGATCCGTGCCCTCCCCGGTCCCAACTACTGGCGTCTGGCTCCCGTTGTTGCCTGCGACGTCAAGTTGGGGGTCCTCGATGCACTCACCACCGCAGACATACCAGGCTTCACCGCCCGATTGATTGCCGCCATCCCTACGCTGCAGGAGCACCCCTGCTCCCGCGGAAGACCCGGCGGATTCATCGAGCGTCTTCAGGAGGGCACCGGCTGGCCTCATGTGCTCGAGCACGTCGCGCTCGAGCTGCAGACGCTGGCGGGCAGCGACGTCGACTTCGGCCGCGCCCTGGAGTCGGGCGACGAGGGCATCTGGTGGGTCATCGTCGAATATCAGGAGGAGGCGCTCGCCATCGAGAGTGTGCGACAGGGGGCTGCGCTGATCCGCGCCTGTTTGAGCGGCGAAGACTTCGATTCGGCCGGCATGGTTCAGCGGCTGCGCGAGCTCTGGGAGGACGTCCGGCTGGGCCCGTCCACCGGGGTCATCGTGGAGGAGGCCCGCCGCCGGGGGATTCCGGTCCGTCGGCTGGGCACCGGATCTCTGGTTCAGCTGGGCATGGGCCGCAACCTGCGCCGGATTCAGGCCACCACCTGCGACAGCACCAGCATCATTGCCGCCGACATCGCCCAGAACAAGGATCTCACCAAGCGCATGCTGCAGGGCATCGGGCTGGCCGTGCCTCAGGGCTCGGTCGCGGCCGATCTCGAGCAGGCGCTGAACGCCGCCCGTCAGGTCGGCTTCCCCGTCATTCTCAAGCCGGTAGCGGGAAACCAGGGCCGGGGGATCTCCCCTCGACTCGATAATGAGGACGCGGTTCGCGCCGCCTGGGCTCGCTCCAGCCCGCGCTACCCGGAGATGGTGGTCGAGCGCCACGTGGAGGGGCGAGACCACAGGGTGCTGGTGGTAAACCGGAAGGTGGCGGCGGTGGCCGAGCGGGTTCCCGCGCACGTGGTGGGCGACGGAAGGCAGACGGTGCGCCGGCTGATCGATGAGGCCAACAGCGACCCTCGGAGGGGAAGGGGCCACGGCAACGTGCTCACCCGGATCCCGGCCGATGCCGCCACGGTGGAGTTCCTGGCCCAGCGGGACATGACCCTGGACAGTGTTCCTCCTGCCGGCGAGCGAGTCTTCCTTCGACCCACTGCCAATCTTTCCACCGGAGGCACCTCGATCGACCGCACCGACGAAATTCATCCCGACAACGTCACCGCCTGTGAGATGGCTGCCGGGGTGATCGGGCTCGATATCGCGGGGCTTGACGTGCTGACCCCCGACATCTCCCGTCCGTTTCACGAGAATGGGGCGGTGATCATCGAGGTGAATGCGGGGCCTGGTATTCGGATGCACACCCATCCGGCGGAGGGCAAGCCGCGAAATGTTGGCGGCGCCATTCTCGACATGCTCTACCCGGACGGGACCAGGGCAACCATTCCCATCATCGCCGTCACCGGGACCAACGGGAAAACCACCACCACCCGCCTGATCGCCCATCTGTTCCGCGCCACCGGCCGCACTGTGGGATACACCACCACCGACGGCGTGTATCTGCAGAACCGATTGGTGGTGCAGGGCGACATGACCGGGCCTTTTGCCGCCAACGTGGTGCTCTCCAATCCGGCGGTGGACGTAGCGGTGCTGGAGACCGCCCGCGGCGGACTGCTCCGCTCCGGGTTGGGCTTCGAGGAGTGCGACGTGGGCATCGTGCTCAACGTCGCGGAAGACCACTTGGGCCTGGGAGGCATCAATACCAAGGAGGACCTGGCCCAGGTGAAGTCGGTGATTCCCGCGGTGGTTCGCCGCCGGGGCCATGCGGTGCTCAACGCCGACGACCCGCTGGTCTACGCCATGGCCGAACGCACCCGGGGCGACGTGGTGTTCTTCTCGGTGCAGCCCGGCCGGAACAACCCTTACGTCGAGCAGCATGTGACCGAAGGCGGCACGGCGGCCACGATAGAGGACGACACCTTTGTCGTCCGCCGGGGCCGATTGTGCATTCCCATCGTCGGCATTGCGGACGTACCGCTTACCCTGGGTGGGGCCGCGCGCTTTCAGTTCGGTAACATTTTGGCCGCTATAGCCGCCGCGTTCGTGCAGGGAATGCGCTACGAGGACATCCGCTCCGGGCTGCTGTCGTTCTTCCCCTCGCCGTCGCTGACTCCGGGCCGGCTCAACCTGCTACGGGTAGGGCAGGGGCAGGTGCTGGTGGATTATGCCCACAACCCGGCTGCGGTGGAGGGTCTCATGGATCTGGTGCGGCGAATGCCGGTCCGCCGGCGCATCGGGGTGATCACCGCGCCGGGCGACCGGCGGGACGAAGACCTCCGCAACGTGGGACGTTGCTGCGCCGGGCTGGATTATGTGATTCTGAAGGAAGACGAGAATCTCCGGGGCCGGGCCCGGGGTGAGATCGTCCGGATCATCGCCGCCGGCCTGGTCGACGCGGGAATTGCTCGCGACCAAATCGAGGTCGTCTTTACCGAGCAGGAAGCCGTGGCCAGCGGCATTGCCCGCCTGGGCGATCAGGATCTGGTGGTTGTGCTGGTGGATGACGTGCCGGCAGTGCTGCAGCAGCTCCGGGCGCTGCGGACTCAACTCTGAGCCAGCGACGCTAAAGCCAACACCTCGCGAACGCATTACCTCATCCCGAATGAGCACCTCATCCCGAACGCAGTGAGGGATCCACCCCACGAGCTTCGGTGACTCGCCTGGGCAGATCCCTCGTTGCACTCGGGATGAGGAGATCTCATCCCCGAACCGAGCACCTCATCCCGAACGCAGTGAGGGATCTACCCCACGAGCTTCGGTGGCTCGCCTGAGCAGATCCCTCGTTGCACTCGGGATGAGGAGGTTCCGTGCCCGCTTACCGCTTACGTCTGTCCCTTCGCTGCGCTCAGGGCAGGCTCTAGTCCCGCTCACGCTTTTATCCCTAATCCTCCAACTCCTCCTCCCTCGCCACCCGCACGCCGCGTGAGTCGCGCACAAACTCGCGGCGGTGGTCTTCACCTCCATCGGCCGATGGGACCATGGCCATCGCCGGCGAGCTTTGCCGGGCGCGTTCCACAATCCGCGTGGCCGCGTTGGGTTGAAATTGGATCACCTGCTTCCAGGTCCGGGTGATCGCGTCGCCAAAGATCAGCAGCAGGTCTCCTGCTTCCGCTTCCCTCAACCCGGCCACCACCGCGGCCTGCTCCTCCGGTATGACCAGGATCTGCTCCGGGGGAACCCCGTTCGCCACTAAAGCATCCCGCAGCAATTGCGGAACCTCGTCGGGCCGCCGGCCCCGCAGCACGTCGTCCCGCCGGCAGATGTAGCGCTCGAAGTTCCCTGCCGCGATCCTTCCGATCTCCGCGATGTCCTCATCCCGCCGGTCGCCCGGAGCGGCCAGCACCACCAGCCTGCGCCCGGCCACATCGAGCCGCGTCACCAGCGAGACCATCGCCTCGACCGCCGCTGCGTTGTGCCCGTAGTCCAGGATCACCTTGAACGGATGCTCGTCGTAGATGTTCATCCGCCCCGGCGCCTGGAAGAACGTGGTGTCGAAGGTGCGGAGCCCGTGCCGGATGTCTTCCAGCTTGAGTCCCATGCTGAACGCCATGGCCGCGGCGAACATGGCGTTCTGCACGTTGTGCGTCGCCCGCCCCTCGAGCGTGGCCGGAATCAGATGGGTCCAGAGCAGCGGGATGTGGGCGCCGTGATCGTCCAGGGTGATCATCTGTCCCTTGATCCCCGACTCCAGCACCACGCCCCGGCCGCCCGCCTGGATGTGCTCACCCACCAGCTCGTGCGACGGATTCATGGTGACATAGCAGAGGTGCTTGGCCTGGGCGTAGTCCGCCATCTTGAGGCAGAGCGGATCGTCGGCGTTGAGCACGGCAGTGTCCCGGGCCACCTCGATCACGATCCGTTTGACTTCGGCCAGCTGCGACAGAGTCCCGATCCCGCGGAGACCCAGGTGGTCCGCCCGTACATTCAGCACCGCGCCCACGTCACAGTGCCGTACCCCCATCCCCGCCCGGAGCAGCCCGCCCCGGGCGACTTCGAGCACAGCCACGTCCACCGACGGATCGCTGAGCACCATCCGGGTGGCCACCGGCCCAGTCATGTCCCCCGCCACCGTGCGCTGGCCGTCGATGTACACGCCGTCGGTGGTTGTCAGTCCGACGTGATGGCCGGCCAGCTTCTGGATATGGGCCAGCATCCGCGCGGTGGTGGTCTTCCCGTTCGTCCCCGTCACCGCGGCAATGGGGATCCGGCTCGGCGTGCCCGGCGGAAACAGCATGTCCATCACCGCTCCGCCCACGTCCCTCGCCCGGCCCTCGCTCGGAGCCATGTGCATCCGGAACCCGGGTGCCGCGTTCACCTCGCAGATGGCGCCGCCTACTTCCTTATATGACTCGGTGACGTCGCTGCTGAGGAAATCCACTCCGCCCACATCCAGGCCGATGGCCTTCACCGCCCGCACCGCCATCTCGATGTTGTCGGGGTGAACCAGGTCGGTGAGATCGGTGGCGGTTCCGCCGGTGGAGAGATTACCGGTGGACCGGAGGAAGACTCTTTCTCCCGCGCCCGGAACGCTTTCCCGGGTGTAGCCTTTCCGGCTCAGCAGCACCTCCGCCTGATGGTCGAACTCCAGCCGGGTCAGCACCTTTTCGTGCCTCACGCCGCGACGAGGGTCCTGGTTCACCAGCTCCACCAGCTGCTCGATGGTGTGAGCCCCGTCTCCCACCACATGCCCCGGCACCCGCTTGGCCACCGCGACCAGCTCGCCGTTGATCACCAGCATCCGGTGGTCCTCGCCGGCGATGAAGCTCTCGATGATGACGCTGCGACTGTGCTCCCGGGCGACGTCGAACGCGGTCCTCACCTGCTCCGCGGCCGTGAGGTGCACCGTGATGCCTCGGCCGTGATTGGCGTTGTACGGCTTCACCACTACCGGATACCCGATCTTCTCCGCCGCGGCCACTGCATCGTCGGCGGTCTGCACCAGGCGCTGGCGCGGCACCGGCAGTCCCAGGTTGGCCAGGATCCGGTTGGTCTCTTCCTTATCTGAGGCAAGCTCGACTGCGATATGCGGCGTGCGGCTGGTGACGGTGGCCTGAATCCGCTGCTGAAACCGGCCGTGGCCGAACTGAATCAGACTCTGCTCGTTGAGCCGGATCCAGGGAATTCGCCGGTCCTCCGCCGCCCGCACCAGCGCCATGGTGCTGGGCCCCAGGGCCCGACGCTGGGCAAACCGGATGAACTCGTCCCGCTCCGCGGCAAAGTCGAACGCCGGGGGAACGCTCCCCGCCGGCTGCAGTTCAGGGGGAAGCAGCGAATGCAGCAGGGTGAGCGCCAGTCGTCCCGCCTCGACGCCCACGTCTTCCTGCTCGTACTGGTAGACCACGTAGTAGTAGCCGCGCGGGCCCTGTGACCGAGTTTTACCGAAGGTGACGCTCTCGCCGGCCACGTTCTGCAGCTCCAGCGCCATGTGCTCCAGGATGTGGCCCATCCAGGTGCCCTCGCCCTCGGTCAGCCGCCGGATGAACCCGCCCGGCTTACCGTAGGAACAGCCGTGCTCCTTGAGACCAGGCAGCGCAGCGATCAGCGGGTCGGTAAACCGCGGACCCAGCTTGCCCGACGGCCAGTCCTCCAGCGGGCCCAGGTCTATGTCCAGCTTGATCACGGGGAAGTGAGCGTACAGGCTCGGTCCCACGTAGACCGTCTTGTCGAGTATGCGCATGCCTAGTTGTCAGTCGTCAGAGAGTCGCGAGACACGAGTCGCGAGACACGAGACACGAGACACGAGTCCGAATATCCATCATCCTGTTTCTGCCCCCTCTGCCCCCTCTGCCCCTCCGCCTCTCCGCCTCTCCGTCCCTCCGCCTCTCCGCCTCTCCGCCCCTCCGCCCGCCCCTCATACCCTCTTCGCGATCACCGGCGCTGCCGCGGCTACTCGGCTGTGCAGGTTGAAGGTCGAGCCTTGATCCAGGATGTGCAACTTGAGTCCAATCAGGCACACCGCGTCGTTCTTGCGGACCCGGGCCATGGAGGAGAACTCCAGACCGGAGGGGTCCACGATGGTGAGCGCGCCGCTGCCCACCACCTCGAGCGTCTCGTCCGGCGCGATGAACCCTGCGGTGTTCTCGTCCAGCCCAATGCCGATGGCGAACGGATTGTACGCTAGCGCGGTGAGCAGCCGGCCCAGCCGGTCGCGCTGGCGGAAGTGCTGGTCGATGATGATCCGGTTGGTGAGGCCCAGCCCGGGGGCGAGAGTCACGTTCCGGGCCCGGGGCGAGGCACCTTCTTTGCCGAAGGCGATCATGTGCTCGCACAGAAACGCGGCCCCGGCGGAGGTGCCGGCCACGTGCATTCCCTCCGCGTTTCTCCGCCGGATCGCCTTGGCCACCGAGGTCCCGCCGATCATGGTGCTCAATCGGAGTTGATTGCCCCCGGTGAGAAACACCCCATCCACCTGGTCCAGCACGTCCAGCCATTCCTGCCGCTCGCAGTCGTTCCGGTGGGCAATGGGAAGCGCCTGCGCGTGCTTCACGCCCAGGTCCCGGAAGAGCTGCTCGTAGCGGCCGCCGGTCTCGCTCAGCATCGAGGCCGTGGGGATGATGGCAACCCTGCATTTCTCCCCGCCGCAGAGTGCCGCGAACCGCCGGAGGATCGCCACGTCGCCGATCTTCTCCTCGGCGCCGCCGACCGGAACGATGTACCCCCGTGCGCTCAATCCTCATCCTTTCGCATCGCCTAAGATACGCCCGCGTCAAGCGGGGACGCGACTTGCCCCGTGTCCACTATCGCAGACGCGCCGCGCTCCCGCACGATGGTATCTGGGACTGCACCAACAACTGAGCATGTCGACGCTGACAGAAAGCGGGCAGGTTTATTCTCCCCCAACATCACTCACCGGGAGCCCATCAGCGGTTTCCGCCCCCTATCATCTCTCCCCCCGCTCCAGCATCCCCCGGATCATCGGGCGGCCTTGCATCACGTGCCAGGCGCCCCGCGCCATTACGTCGCTGACGGCGCCCTCCTCGTCGAGCACGACCAGGTCGGCGTCTGCCCCCACGCTGAGATGGCCCTTTCGCGGGAGCAGCAGAAGGTTGGCCTGGTTGCTGGTGAAGGCGGGGAGGATTCGCTCGAGCGGCTGGCCGCAGACGAGCAGCGCCTGGAGTGCCTCCGCCATCGCCGATGGCCGGGCCACATCCATCCGGCTCACCCGCCCCTCGGCATCGAACACCGGCAGGCACCCTCCACCGTCCGAGCTCACCGTCACCCGGCTGGGGGGAAGCCCCGACTCGAGGTAGCGAGTCAGCGCTTCCGGCGCCGACCAGGCGTCCTCGCCCTCTTCCACCGGAAACGCCGTGATGTCCACGACCGATCCCAGTTTGGCCAGGTCGCAGGCCTCCTCGAACAGCGCCTTCCGCCGGTTCACGTGGGTCGGGTTGAACACCGAGGCCGGAAGCTCGCTTTCATTAATAGCGCGACGCACCAGGTCCAGCCCCCGCTCTCCGTCGCCCAGGTGCAGGTGCACGATTCCGGCCTTGCCGGTCATCAGTCCGCCGACGTGGGCATCGCCGGCAATCCGGAGCAGCTCGTCCAGGGTGGGCTGGCTCGAGCGATGGTCGCTGATCGCCAGCTCGCCCACGCCCAGAATCAGGTCGATGTTGGCGATGTCGCCCCGCACGCTGCCGGTGAGCGTTGTGGGCGGCACATGGTAGCCGCCGGTATAACACCAGGCGCTCAAACCCTCGGCGATCAGTCCCCGCGCCGTCGCCACCAGCTCGGCCGTGGACCGCACCGTGTCGTCGGTTCCCAACAGACCGATTGCGGTGGTGACGCCTCCGCCGCTCAGCCGGCTCAGCTGCACCGGCGGGACTCGGGTGTGCATCCCCGCTTCGCCGCCACCGCCGGTGAGATGCACGTGGCAGTCGATCAGTCCGGGAATCACCCGCCGGCCTTCGAGGTCCCGCACCGTCGCGCCGAGGTTGGCGGGCAGCTCGAGCTCGTCGCCAATCCAGAGGATTCTCTCCCCGCCGATCAACAGACTGGCGCGGCCTATCGGCTGGGGATCGTAGAGATCGGCGTTTCGCAGCAGCTGCATCGTGTCTCGAAATCGGGTCAGCAACAACTTATCCGATAGGGTTCTCGGTGGTTAGCGGGGCGGCTGCATCAACGCGATAGCGGGCAGCTTCTCTTCACGAGCATTCCCGGAGCCGGGGGTGCTGGTCCCTGGAGGCCGCGTTAGGGCGCGGTCGCCTCTATGCTGGATCTGCTTGTGACGCAGCGCCCGCCTGCGGCCCGGAAGGGACCAGCACCCCGCGACCCAAAGCTCCGCTCCCGCACGTCCGTTGGACCGCCGAGTTGCGGTGGGGGAGCCGACGCTCCCGGATGCGCGCGCGGTGTGGCACATTTCAACGCTCGATAGACCCTCGCCTGAAGGCCGCATGCTCGTTGCCGGTTCCATCACCCCTACCCGCCGCGCTCTCGCCGAGCTGCTGGCCGAAGCGCGAGCCCGCACCGTGCTGCTGGTCAGCTCCCTCGACTCCCGCGATCTGGCGCTCGAGCCCGCGCCCGAAGTGGGCTCAATTCTCTCCCAGCTCGATCGCATCGTCCACTACGAGAAACGCTGGCTCCTCGACGAGCCCGAGCATCAGCCGGTCGGCACCTACGACGAGTGGTTCGACCTGATGACCGAGGTTCGCCAGCGAGTGCTCCAGGCGCTGGAGCAGGCCGATCTGCTGGAGCAGCCACGGCTGGCGGAGCGTTATGACAGAACCCTGGAGCACGAGTATCGCCGGGGCGAGTCCATTCTCCAGGCGATGCAGCTTCTGGGACAGAGCTATACCCCGGTGCAGGCGCGCCGGCTTCCCCGCGGCCGACGCCTGGCCGATCCCGGCGTGATGGTCCGCTTTCCCGGAGCGAAAGTTCGGCTCGGCGCCGATGCCCGGCTTTCGCCCTGGCCCGAGGAGCGGCCGGTGCACCGGGTGGAGCTGCCGCCGTTCTGGATCGACGTCATGCCGGTCACCAACGGCGACTTTCTCACCTTCATGGGCGAAGGCGGCTACAACCGGCGCGACCTCTGGTCCAATGATGGATGGCACTGGATCCGTGAGCTGCAGATCGGCATGCCGCTCAACTGGCACTGGCAGGATGGGGCCTGGTGGATCCGCTCGCTCGGCCACGAGTCGCCGGTCGATTTCACCTGTCCGGTCTCCCACGTCAGCTGGTACGAGGCCGACGCTTTTGCCCGCTTCGTCGGCAAGCGGCTTCCCACCGAAGCCGAGTGGGAGGCCGCCGCCAGCTGGGACCCGGAGACCCAGTCGCGCCGGAACTATCCCTGGGGCAACATGCCGCCGAGTCCTCACGTCGCCAATCTCGATCAGCTGAGTTATGGGCCCGCCTCGGTCGGCGCGCTGCCCGGCAACCTGTCGCCCATCGGATGTTATGGAATGATCGGAGACGTGTGGGAGTGGACCGCAGACGCGTTTCTGCCCTATCACGGATTCGAGGAGACCCCGGGCGACCAGCCCGCCTTCAGCCGCTACGCCAAGGTGCTGCGCGGCGGATCATGGGCCACCCGCATCGGCGCCATCCGGACCACCTCCCGCCGGCCGGGAAAGCCCGAGTCGCGCTACCTCTTCAGCGGCTTCCGCTGCGCCCGGGACGCGTGACGGGCGGTCGGGCGGTCAGCCGTCGGGCGGTCAGCCGGTCGGTCAGGCGGTCAGCAGTAAACACCTCATCCCGAGTGAGTGCAAACGAGCGAGGGATCTACTCGACGGTCTTTAGAACTC
>DASUVR010000036.1:0-2102 GCA_036378855.1 Gemmatimonadales bacterium
TCCTCCATCAGTGTGAACGTCATGGAGCGGGCTCCCGAGCCTGTCGTTTCCCGTCGTCGCCCGGATCCTATTCCGTGGGAGCTGCCGCCGGAGCCGCGTAGTCCGGAGCCCAGACGTTCTCGTCGTCGGCCGGGATTGCTGGTGGTCGCGGGAGGCGCGTTCCTGGTGGCAGGCGGCTTCTGGCTGGTTGGGGGACACCGTCAGGCCGACCAGCCCACCATGCCGGAAACCACAATCGCGTTGCGAGACTCTCCGGTGAGTTCCGACGACCAGAACCTCGGCTCGGCCGGGTACCTGGTGGCTTCCGACAGTAAGCCGGCGGATTCAGCCGTGGCGGACACCACTGCTCCGGTTTCGGTCACGATCACACGGCGGCCGGCTCGTCCGCTCGTGGTCGGAATGTCGAGTGCCCTGGCTGCCGAATCGCGCGACGAAGGCGGCAAGATGGTAGGGCCGGAACGGATCTCCTGGAGCTCGACTGATACCACGGTGCTCACAGTAGATTCCTCCGGTGTGGTGCAGGCTCTGTCCGTCGGCCGGGCTCAGGTCATCGCCGCCGCCGGCAGCAAGCGAGACACCGTTGGAATCGTGGTGCGTTCGGCTCCGCGAAGCCCCGTGCTGCCCCAGCTCGCATCGCTGTCGATTGCCTCTCCCGCTCCTCTCCGGGTGGGCGACACGCTGACGCTGGCGCTCTCCGGGCAGGATGAGAGTGGCAAACCGATCGCCGGCGTGAGGGCAACCTGGAGCTCGAGCGATCCGTCGGTCGCCTCGGTGGATCAGAACTCCGGGCTGATTCGCGCTCGGGCACCCGGCGGTACGCTCATCATTGCCCGAAGCGGTGGGGAATCGGCCATCTCCTCGGTTTCGGTGGCTCCCGCGCCGGTGGCATCGGTGGATATCAGCGGAGCCCGTCCCCTGAAGGTGGGAGACACTCTGGATCTACGAGCGGCCCCGCGCGATCAGCGCGGAGAGGAATTGAGCGGCCGTGCGGCAGGATGGGCCAGCAGCGATCCAGACGTCGCGTCGGTGGATTCATCGGGTGTGGTGATAGCCCTGGCCGCGGGCAGCTCAGACATCAGCGCAAAGGTGGACGACAAGACGGGGAAGGTGCGAGTCATCGTTCTGCCGCAACCGCGCACCAGCCGCAACGAGCTCGCGGCCGAGGAGGCGCAACCGGGAGGTGCAGCGGCACCTTCGACTGATCCCGCTGGCGAACGACTGCGGCTGATCGATCAGATGCGTCAGGGCGTGGACCAGTGCTACAACGCGGTGGCGGGAAAGGACGTCAGCCGGGTGGAGGACTTGTATCACCCCGAGTCCAAAGCCGACCGGGAAAATTTGAAAAAGCTGACGCGGATTCTTCGCACCAGCGAATGGGCCGCACAGGTGGGTGAGCGCGAAGACGGAGTTCAGCGAATCGGCAGCGCTACCGCCTCGATGGAGTTTGGATTCCGGCTGTCCTGGAAGGACTCTTTTGGGGGCAGGCTCACCAGCCATCCCGTATTTCGGGTTGACTTCGTGAAGGACGGATCCAATCTCGATCTGTCCAGCTGCCGGATTATCGGCACGCCGGACCTTTAGCCGAGTAGCTACCCGCCGATCCCAAAAGCGAAGCCCACCCGCACGACCATATTGGCGCCTGAGCTCAACTCGATCTGGCTCGTCGTCTTGTTCGAATTGTTCTCGAACTCGAGGGTGCCGCTGCCCAGCTGATTGTATCCGAAGGTGGCTCCCATATCCAGATTGACGCGGGAGGAAAGGCGGTACAATAAGCCGCCACCTCCGTTGATCTGAATGAACGAGGACGACAGCGAAAAAGCCGGATCGGAAAATCCTACCTTGAGGAGGGAAAAACGGGCAGAGAGGTAGGGAGCCCACACATTACTCCCGGTATGGATCCGGTAGCGAGGCTCGATGAAGCCGCCATACAGCCGGAGATCCAGTGCGGGTTCTCCGGGGTCAACCGGTGGGCGATCGTGGACGGTGTACTGGAAGCCCAACCCAAATGAAAGGGCTCCGGGCGTGTAGCGAAGCTGAGCCTCCCCTCCGAATCCATTCTTGAGAGTCTGAAACACGTCGCCGAAAACCGCGTTATAGAGTCC
>DASUVR010000037.1:0-12115 GCA_036378855.1 Gemmatimonadales bacterium
TGGGAGTACAACGATATCAGGACGGTCGGACTTCAGCCGGCCCTCAACCATGGACGAGTGATGAATAAGAAACAGCTGAGCCATCTCGAGAAGCGCCTCATGGAGGAGCGCGCCCGCGTCATGAAGGAGCTGGGATATTACGACGAGTCCTTCAATGCCACGCTCCAGTCGTCCGACGGCGATCTCTCTTCCTATTCCTTCCACATGGCGGATCAGGGTACCGACGCGATGGAGCGAGAGAAGCAGTTCCTCTTTGCCTCGCAGGAGGGCCGGTATCTCTGGCATGTGAACGAGGCGCTGCGGCGGCTCTATGGCAATCCCGAGAAGTTCGGTCATTGCCAGCAGTGCGGCCAGGAGATCAACTTCGAACGCCTGGACGCCTTGCCCCACGCGCGGCTCTGCATCACCTGTAAGGAGAAAGAGGAAGATGGCAAACGCCGCTGATCCTCTGATGGCCGGTCCGGAGCGGCGGGTCTTCATTGCGGCCGCGGTGGGAACGGTGGTGCTCGACCTGATCACCAAACTCATCGCCGAGGCAACGCTGCTCCGTACCCCGGGCATTTCGGTATTTGGCGACTGGTTTCAGCTGCGCCTGGTGTACAATCAGGGCGCGGCCTTCGGCCTGCATGTTGGTCCATATTCCCGCTGGATCTTTTTTACGGTGGCGTTGGTTGCCGTCTTCGTGCTGGCGCGGATGTCGCGTACCAGTCCCGTCGGTGACCGCTTCCGCCAGCTCGCCCTCGGCCTGGTGGCCGGCGGTGCGGTGGGAAACCTCATCGATCGGGTCCGGAGCTCGAGGGGCGTGGTCGATTTTCTCGATGTCGGGGTGGGCGCGCTGCGGTGGCCGACCTTTAACGTGGCCGACATTGCGGTGAGCTGCGGGGCCATTGCCCTGGCAATCTCGCTCTGGCGGGAAGATGCTCGGCGCCCGGAGCCGGAATCGGCTTCGGTGATGTGAAAGCCGGCAAGCGGGGCGGTCAGGCAGCGGGAGAGGCGTCTCCCCCAGAGCTGCACCCGAAGCCGGACCCGCAAATCTCGTTTACGGTCGTCAGCTCTCAAACCGAGCGTTTGGATCGCTTCCTCAGCGATCAACTCGGACTCTCCCGAACTCAGGCAGCGCGGCTTATTGCCGCCAAGCGGGTCAGCATCGAGGGGAAAGCCGCGCGGGCGTCGCGGCTGCTTTCCCGGGGTGAGACCGTTACCGTGCGCGTGCCTGAGTCCGAACCTCCGCGGACTCTTCAGCCCCGGGCCATTCCCCTCAACATCGTCTTCGAAGACGAGCACCTGGCAGTGATCGACAAGCCCGCCGGCCTGGTGGTGCACCCGGCTCCGGGCCACTGGGACGACACGCTGGTCAACGCGCTGGTCGCGCGGGGAACGACCCTGGCGGGCGGTGCCGAGGGTCGGCCCGGCATCGTCCACCGGCTGGATCGCGACACCTCAGGTCTGATGCTGATCGCCAAGACTGATCTGGCCCACCGACGGCTTGGGGCGGCCATTGCCGCTCGACGGGTTCGCCGAACTTACGCCGCCTTGTCCTGGGGGCACCTCGACTCGAATCCTCTTGTGATCGAGGCGCCGGTTGGGCGGCACGCCCAGGACCGAAAGCGCATGGCGATTGTAGCCGGCGGCCGCGCGGCCCGGACCGACGCTTTCGTGGCGGCCCGCTTCGATGTGGTCGATTTGTTACGGCTGGAGCTGCACACTGGCCGAACCCATCAGATCCGGGTGCATCTGGAGCATGTGGGGCACCCGGTGGTCGGCGATCCGATTTACCACGGAGGTGGCAGTCGTCGGATTTCCGGCGCGCAGCGCCGCCAGGCTGAGCTCCTCGACCGAATCACTCTCCGGCAGGCGTTGCACGCGGCCGCTCTGGCATTCCGCCATCCTGTGAGCGGAGCACCACTTGAGTTCATCGCCGAATGGCCCGATGACTTACGTCCGGCACTGGCAGCAGCGGGTGGCAAAGAACTGGTTGATCGGTCAGACCCGCTTCGCTATCTTCGTTTCTTCAATAGAGATGGCTAATTCTTCCGCGCTTCACGCCGTCATTTTTCGAATCGGTGAGGTTGTCTGCGCGGCCCCGGCAGGGATCGTGCGTGAGATCCTCCCCCGGCTACCTGCCACCCGCATTCCCGGTGTGGCGGACACAGTCGAGGGGCTGGTCAACGTTCGGGGAAGCCTGCTGACCGTTCTCGACGGACACATGCTCCTGCAACAGGAGCGGAGGTTGTCCGACGAGGGCGCCATTGTCGTGCTCGAGGTCAAAGGGAAGGCTTACGGGCTTGGGGTCGGACAGGTGCTGGATTTCCTCGAAGTGCCCGCTGCGTCCGTGGTGGAGCGGCGGGAGCTCCCCGGGGTCGATCCCCGGTTGGTCAAGGCGGTAGGACTGGAGTCGAACCGGCACTTCATTCTGCTGGACGTCGATGCTGTGTTCGCGCCGATCATCGGAAGCTAAAGGAGGAGTTCCGTGACCCACACCGTGCTCGTCTGCGATGACGCCATCTTCATGCGCACGATGATCAGCGACATCCTGAGCCAGGCGGGCTTCGAGGTGGTGGGCGAGGCCGAGTCGGGGCTTCAGGCCGTCGAGAAGTATCGCGAGCTCAAGCCCGATCTCGTCACCATGGACATCGTGATGCCCGATATGGGCGGCATCGAGGCGGTGCGGGAGATCTGCAAGTCAGACCCCGAAGCCAAGATCCTGATGTGCAGCGCCATGGGACAGCAGGCTCTGGTGGTCGAAGCGATCCAGGCCGGGGCCAAGGATTTCGTGGTGAAGCCCTTCCAGCCTTCCCGCGTTCTCGAGGCGGTACAGCGCGTCCTGGCGTAACCCATGGACCTGTCCAAGTACGCCACGCTGTTTCTTGCGGAAAGCCGCGAGCATCTCAAAGCCTGCAACAGCTCTTTGCTCGAGTGGGAAAAAGAGCCGGCCGGAGTCGAGCCGGTGGATCGGCTTTTCCGGGCTATCCACACGATCAAGGGCATGGCGGCGACGATGGGCTACTCGGCGGTGGCTCAGCTGTCCCATGGGATCGAGAACTTGCTCGCTGGTCTGCGGAAGGGTCGCTTAGAGGGTAGCCCGGCGGTCTTCCAATTGCTCTTCAGGGCAATCGACACGCTGGGGAAGAGCGTGGAAGCCGCCGCCGCAGGCGCAGAGGAGCCGCCGGACGAGGCGCTGTTAGCTGAGCTGGAACGGGAGGCAAATCCAGCGGCCGGCGGACCGGCAGCGGCTCCGGAGGCGCCCACTCCGACTCGGCGAATCAGCGATGCTCCGCGCTCTCGGCCTATCCAGGTGACCATACGTCCCGGTGCGGTGATGCGAGGCGCGCGAGCCGCGTTGGTCCTGCGGCGAGCGGAGACCCTGGGCGCGGTAAACACGGTACGGCCTGCTCTAGCCGAACTCGAGAGGGACGACTTCGACGGCCGTTTCTCCTTCCGGCTGCAGACCCGGTCGTCCGACCTCGAGATTACTGCCGCGCTCCGGGCAGTCGGCGATGTGGAGACCGTTGAGATCGTCGAGCCGGCTGCGGCCGGGGGCGATTCGCAACCCGGAGCAAACCGGCAGATCCGGGTGGATCTCCGCCGGCTCGATCTGCTGATGAAGCAGGTTGGCGAGCTGGTCGTAGCGAAGAACCGCCTCGGTGTTCTCGCCATGGAGTCGCGCAATCCGGTGCTCATGGAAGTGAGCGAGAGAGTCAACCGGCTCGTTTCCAGCATGCAGGGAGAGGTCCTCGCCTCCCGCATGACCCCGGTAGGCGAGGTGTTCGAGCGGTTTCCTCGCCTGGTGCGCGACCTTTCGCGCGAGCTGGGCAAACAGATTCGCTTCGATACCGAAGGCGACGAGATCGAGCTGGACCGCTCGATCCTGGATGAGATCGGTGAGCCTCTGGTGCACCTCATCCGGAACGCAGCGGATCACGGGCTCGAGTCTGCCGCCGATCGCACCGCCGCGGGCAAGCCGGGCGAAGGCCGCATCCTGATCTCCGCCGCACGAGAGCGGAACACTGTGGCTATCAGGGTCACGGATGACGGCCGCGGGATCGACCGGGACAGGATCCTGGCCAAGGCCAGGCGCGAGGGGATGGCGCCGGAAACCGATACGCTGACGGACGATCTTCTGGTACGAGTGCTGGCGCGTCCAGGCTTCAGCACCGCCCGGCAGGTGAGTGGGGTTTCCGGGCGGGGCGTGGGTGTGGACGTCGCCATGAGCCGGGTTCGGGCGCTGGGCGGGACCCTCGAGGTGCGCAGCGAGTTGGGACGGGGCACCACCTTTCTGATTCGCGTTCCGCTCACCCTGGCCATCGTCCGGGCATTGTTGACCGAAGCGGGTGGCGAACGGTACGCCGTCCCGCTGGCCTACGTCGCCGAGACGATAGACTTCGACCGCGCGATGGTGACGGCGCTGCGCGATCGTGAGGCGCTGGTGGTTCGGGACGAGGTGATCCCGACCGTTCACTTGCGCGACCTGATTGCGGCTCGGGCGGGCTCTCGCTCGAATCGCCGGCCCACGGTGATTCTGGAAGTGGGGGAGCGCCGTGCGGCGCTGGTGGTCGATGCTTTAGTAGGGCAGCAAGACATCGTGGTCGAGCCGTTCGACGCCCCCCGAGGGCTTCCCTCGTTCGTGGGCGGCGCGACTATTCTCGCCGATGGTGCGCCTGCGTTGATTCTGGACGCAGCGGCGCTCCTCTAGGAGGCTCGCATGGAAGTCCGTGACCTGAAGGAGTCACAGCTCGACGCCATTCGCGAGGTAGCCAATATCGGCGCCGGCCACGCCGCGACCGCGCTCTCCGGGATGACCAATCGCACCATCATGATCACCGTGCCCCGGGTGTTTGTTCGCCCGCTGGAGGAGGCCTGCGACCTGGTCACCGCGCCCGACGCCGTGGTGGCGGCGGTGCTCATGCACATGATGGGCGACCTGACGGGCCGTGCCCTGGTGCTCTTTCCCGAGAGGTCCGCGTACACGGTGTGCGACTTTCTCTTTCGCCGTCCGGTGGGCACCACCGAGGTTTTGGGCGAGATGGAGCAGTCGGGGCTCAAGGAAGCGGGAAACATCCTTGCCAGCGCCTACCTGAATGCCCTGAGCGATTTCATGGGCATGATGCTCATACCGTCAGTACCCAGCCTGGTCATCGACTTGAGCGGAGCCGTGCTCACCACGGCCCAGCTCAATTTCGGTCACGAGCGGGACTACGCATTCTGCGTCGAGACCACCTTCAAAGTGGAAGGGGCCTCGGAAATGCTGGGGGGCCATTTCCTGCTGCTGCCCGACATGTCATCGCTGCGGGCGATTTTCGACGCCATCCGCCTGCCGTAGCGTCATGCCGGCTCCCGCGCTCTCCGAGCGCGATCTCACCGTTCTCCGATCCTTCGCCTCCCGGATCGATCCGTCCGACGCCGGCGCCCACAACAATCTCGGTGTTCTCTACTACCAGAAAGGCCTGATCGAGGAGGCGATCGCAGAGTTCGCCCGGGCGCTCGAGCTCGACCCCAAGATGCAGGTGGCACAGACCAACCTGGAGATCGCCTACCGGGAAAGCGGCCACTACGATCGTAAGATCGGAGAACTGAAGCAGCGGGTCCAAAGTGCGCCCAAGGCTCGGGAGCCGCGCTGGGAGTTAGGCCGCGCCTTTGCCATGCTGGGCCGCTACGAAGACGCCATCATCGAATTCCAGGAACTTCTGACCAGTCACCCCGACGACGTTCCTGCCATGCTCCAGCTCGGGCTGGCGGAAAAGGCGCGGGGCCGGCTCGATGCCGCGTCTGACTGGCTGGCGAGAGCCTGCGACGAGGAGCCGGAGAATCCGGTGGCCCGGTTCCATCGAGGCGAGGTGCTCTACAACCGCGGCCTCACCGAGCTGGCGCTGGTAGCCCTGAAAGAGGCGGTGGCGAGCAATCCGGACTACGCCGAGGCGCACTATCTCCTCGCCTTCGTCTACGGGGAGCTGGGCCAGCATGAGGCAGCCAAGGCCGCAACGAAGCGTGCCATCGAGCTGAACCCGATGTTGGGACGGGCCCAGGCCAATCTCGCGCTCGGCAGCGCGACGACGGTGAAGCGGGAAAGCGGGGAAGCGGCAAAGGAGGTCCCCTCAGCTCCGGCTCCGAGCGCCCCCGCTACTCTGAGAGCCGCGGCTCCCCAGTCTGTTGTCGGCTCGCTCCTGGCGCACTACAACCTGGGGTTGGCGCTGCGGCAACAGGGCTACTACGACGATTCGTTGCGGGAGTACCAACTCGCGCTCGATGCTGGGGAGGACCGCCGGCTCAACCTCCAGGCCATGGCCGAGGTTCACATCCTGCGGCGCGATCTCTCTGCCGCGCTGAAGCTCTACGACGAGCTGGTGAAAGAGCACGCGGAATCGCCCAAGCTCTGGAACGAGCGTGGCGTCTGTCTTCATCAATCGGGCAGGCGCAAAGAGGCCCTAGCCTCGTATGAGAAGGCGGTAGCGGTTGACGCCGCCTACCAGCTGGCCTGGAACAATCTCGGCGTCCTCAGGGCCAGTGAGCCCGGGGGCGACAAGGCCGTCAGCGCCTTCCGCAAAGCACTCACCGGTGATCACCCGCTGCTCACGGCGCGGCTGAACCTGGCTCTGTTGCTCTTCCAGCAGAAGCAATACAAGGCGGCGCTCGAGGAGTATCAGCGGGCCCTGGCGGAGCAGCCGGCCAGCGCCATTGGATGGAATGGTGTAGGACTGGTGCTGGTAGAGATGAAACGCTTCGAGGATGCCCGCAATGCCTTTGGGCGAGCGGTGGATCTGGACAGCAACTTCGCCGCAGCCCACTACAACCTGAGCTTTGTGCTCAGTCAGCTGGGAGATTTCGACGGCGCGCTGCGGGAGACCCGCCGCGCGCTGGAGCTGGAGCCGCTCTACGTGCCGCAGAAGTTCGCCCTTACCATCGATCTCCAGTACGAAGACCCGACCATTGCCATCGCACCGGAGCTGGTGGCCGAAGCGAGCGGCGAAGCGCTGGCAGGCGAGTTCAGCTTCGAGTCACCGGTTTTGGATCGGTTGTTCGAGGAACTTGCCCCCACCAGCACCCCAACTCCCCGGGCTGGGCCCGCCGAAGAATCGCTGAACGTAGCCCGAGATCTCATTGCCAGAGGTTTGCTCGACCAGGCTTCGAGCGAGCTCAATCGCGCCATGGCCCGAGGTGCTCCTACCGCGCCGACCACGGTACTTCTGGGCGACATCTTCGCCCGCCGGGGTCTCCACGGCGAGGCGCTGGAGCGCTACCGGGAGGCGCGGACCCTGGCGAAAGCGCATACCGGCGCGCTGCTCGGTGAGATCAAGGCGCTGCTCTCGCTCGGCCGGGGGGCCGAAGCCGCTCCTCTGGCGGATGATCTCGCCTCCCGAGCCCCGGCCGATCCGGCGGTTCTGGGAATCACGGCCCGGGTAAAACTCGCCGTAGGCAATGCCGCCAGCGCGCTCGACCTGGCTCGGAAAGCCCAGGCGATAGCACCGGGCCAGGCAGACCTGTTTCATCTCCAGGCCCAGGCCTCCGCCCGATTGGGCGATCGCAGCGGCGCGCTCACTGCTTTCCAGTCGGCGCTTCAGCTGGATCCCTCTCTGGTTCGAGTCTGGTGCGAGCTCGCCGCACTGGAGGAGGAACAGCACCACTGGACCTCTGCCCGAGCCGCCTACGAGCGGGCCCTGGATCTGTTGCCCACCTACGCCCCGGCGGCTCTGGCGCTGGCCGACCTGATCCGCCGCACCGAATCGGCTCAGGCCGCCATTCCGGTGTTGGTCCAGGTCCTGGAAGCCGATCCTTATGAGCTGGAGGCGCTGACCGCGCTGGGGCGGGCTCTGCTCGAAGACGGGCGGACGGTGCAGTCCCTCGAGGCCTTCGCACGGGTGCTCCGGTTTGACCCGGACCACCCAGCGGCGCTGTACCACCAGGGTACCGGCTTCGCCCGCCAGCGTCAGTTCGACCAGGCAGTTCAAGTATGGGAGCGGGTGATCGAGCTGGATCCGGAGGGACCTTTCGCCGCCGAAGCCCGGAGCCGGGCCCGGTCCGCCCGCGACCTCCAGCACATCTTTGCCGGGGCAAGCTGAGACATGGCGCTCGAAGGTCCGCTGAAGGAATTCCACATCCAGGATGTCTTTCAGCTGCTCGACCTGGGCCGGAAGACCGGCGTCCTGCGCGTCACCTCCGAGCTGCGCCAGACATCGGCATCGGTCACGTTCGATCGGGGCGGTGTCGTTGCGGCGAGCATGGGAAAGAACCCCCAGCGCTTCGGGGCTCGACTAGTGCGGCTGGGCAAGATCTCGGCAAAAGACTTGGATCGGGCACTCGCCCAGCAGGAGAAGGGAGACTCGCGCCGCCTGGGAGACATCCTGGTGGGAAATGGCGCGATCAACCGGCGGGAGCTCGACCGCCAGCTCAAAGCTCAGATAGAGGAAGCCATCCTCGATCTCCTGGGCTGGACCGAGGGACATTTCCGCTTCGAGGAATCCGCCGTGTCGGAAGCGCTGGTGGAGTCCCCCATCCGGATTCCGACCGAGGGGCTGCTGATGGAGTCGGCCCGGCGCTCGGACGAGTGGTCCCGGATGGAAGACAAACTGCCTCACCTGCGCGTGGTCCCCAAGCTGCCGCCGCCGGATTCGGGGGCAAAGGGCAAGCTGGATCTGCTGCCGTTTCAGTGGGAGGTGCTGGCGGCGGTAGATGGTTTGCGCGACCTCCAAACCCTGGCCGACCTGCTGGGTAAATCCGAGTTCGACGTGGCTCGCACTATCTACACCTTGGCAGAAGCCGGAGTCGTGGTACTCGATGCAGGAACGAGTCACAACGGCAAGGACCACAACACGCGGCTGGTGCCGGTGCGAGAAGCGTTGGCCAAGGGACAGTTCGAGCAGGCCGCTCAGGCCGTGCAGGAAGTTCTTCGGGCAGATCCGTTGATGCCGGAGGCACGCCGGCTGATGGGCGTCTGTCAGGCGGCGCTGGGTCGATTTCGCGGCGCAGCGGAGACGTGGAAGAGCTGGTCACGGCTGGGCACGCGGACCCCGGCAGAAGAAGCGCTATCTCCCGAGGTCGAGCGTTTGAGACAGGCAGCGGAAATCCTGGCGGAAGAGCTGGAGAGCTATCGTGAGTGACGACATCAAGACCCTGACGAGCCGGCTGGCGGATGAGCCGGCGAGTCTGGCATTTCTGGAACTGGGTGAAGCCCTCCGCCGCCGGGGGCAGCTCGACGCTGCCTATAAGGTGGCGCGCGGCGGCCTCACCCGTTATCCCGCCCTGGCTGACGCTCACGATCTGCTAGGTAGGATCCTGGGCGACCAGGGCGATCTCGCGGGAGCGTTCGATGCCTGGGCCGAAGCGCTTCGGTTCGATCCCATGAGAATCGGCGCCCTGAAGGGCATCGCTTTCCTCTACTTCCGCGCGGGCGACATTCCTGCCGCGCTGGAGCATCTCCGGCGCGCCGCCGAAATCGAGCCCGATGATCCCACCATCCGTCAAGCGATGGAGCGGGTAAAGGGGGCCGGCGCGGCTCCGGCCAGCGGACCGGCTCCGTCAGCGCCCGAACCCGAGGCCTTCTCGGTTGAAGTTCCGCCACCCGCCTCGGCTCACGCCGTGAATGGCACCAGCCAGGTGAATGGCCGGGTCGATCACGGCATCATGCTGGTGGATGGCAAAGGCCTTCGGCTGAATGGAACTGTGTTGAGTCCCAGCAACGAAGATGTTGGCGATCGGGTAGCCGCTGAGCTCGCCGGAGTCTCCAAGGAGGCCGCCCGCACGAGCCGCTTGCTTGGCTTGGGCGGATGGCAGGCAATTGCGGTGGAGTCGCCCGAAGGAAACCTGTTCCTGGTAGCACCCACGCCGGACACCATGCTGCTGACGGTGAGAGATCCCTCGCTGCCGATGGCGCGGCTCGGATTGATCGCCGAGCGTGCTGCGCGCGAAGCGCGGGCCTGGCTGGAGAGTCACACATGACCGATGCCCAGGCCACCTTGGAGCGGGTGACTCAAGTGCCGGGGGTCAAGGGCTCGCTGCTGATCTCGGGCACCGACGGGCTCGTTGTTGCCGAGAGGCTGATGGACGGCATCGATGGCCGGGCGATCGCCGCTCTGGCCGCCAGTCTGGTCCAGCGTCTGGATCGTGCCACCCAGCAGGCCGGCATGCCGGCACCCACCTTCGTGCACCTTCGGGGCAACACCGGCTCGGTGCTGGCGGCACCAGGCCGGAGCGACCTGGTGCTGGTCGCGGTCACGGGCACCGAAGCAAACCTGGGACTCGCCCGGGTTCAGATGCTGGATGCGGTGGGTCGCCTGGCCTGATGCGAGCGCTCGAGCCCTGGGTGGCGGCGCCCCTGCAGACGTTCATTACCGAATCCTCCGCCCGGCTCATCCTGCTGATGACCACCTCGGGACAGGTTGTCGCTCAGCACGGATTCTCCCGTTCGGTGGAAGTGATGACTGCAGCGGCGCTGGGAGCCGCAATCGTGGCGTCGACCGAGGAGTTGGCGCGATTGATGAGTACGTCCCGGTTTGCCGCATTGGTGCACGGGGGAAACCGCCAGAGCTGCATGCTCTCCGCGTTCGGCACGCCGCGGGGGCGGTGGATTGGCCTGGTGGTATTCGGATCGGAGACCTCGGTGGGCCTGGTGCAACTCTTTTTCGATCAGATGGTAGAGGAGCTGGTGCAGGCCGCGCCGCGGGAGCAGCCGGAGAGCCAGCCGTTGCCGGAAAACTTCGAGCGTGAGCTGGATACGAGCCTCAAAGAACTCTTTGGACGGTAGCGCGAATGTCTCTGGTCAACTTCACCGCCCGCGAGATTACCTGCAAGATCGTCTACTACGGCCCGGGCCGTTCGGGCAAGACGACCAACTTGCAGTATGTGTACGGCCGGGTTCCTGAGTCGCGCCGGGGCCGCATGGTATCGCTGGCAACCCAGACCGACCGGACCCTGTTCTTCGATTTCCTTCCTCTCGAGTTGGGTTCGATCTCCGGATTCTCTACCAAGTTCCAGCTCTACACCGTGCCGGGCCAGAGCTACTACAACGCCACCCGGAAGCTGGTGCTGCAGGGCGCGGACGGAGTGGTGTTCGTGGCCGACAGTCAGGCTCGCCGCTTCGACGATAATCTGGAAAGTCTGCAGAACCTGCAAGACAATCTGCTGGCTCAGGGTGTGGACATCCGCCAGCTCCCGATCGTGTTCCAGTACAACAAACAGGATCTTCCGCGCGACCTGATACTGACTCAGGAAGAGATGGATGACGCGCTGAATTTCCGGGCGGTGCAGAGCTTCAGCGCCGACGCCCTGCATGGCACCGGGGTGTTCGAGACTCTGAAAGGGATATCGGAGCACGTCCTCAAGCGTCTTGCCGCAGGGAGCGCCGTCGCGTGACCGCGACGCTCAACCCGCTCTACCGGTTCGACACCCTGGTCGTGGGTGCGGCCAACCGGTTGGCGTTTACGGCGGCGAAGGCCGTGGCCGAGTCTCCGGGAACGGTGTACAACCCGCTCTTTATCTATGCCCGTCCCGGGCTGGGAAAGACTCATCTTCTGATGGGAATCGGGCACGCTGCCCGGGCCATCAACCCTCGCCTGACGGTCGAATATCTCACCTTGGACGAGTTCGTTGAGTCCTTCCATGCGGCGGTGGCTGCCGGGCAGGGAGAAGCCTATCGCCGACGCTTCAGTGATGTCGATCTGCTTCTGGTCGACGATGTGCAGTTCCTGACCCACCGGCGGGAGATGCAGGCCGAGCTGCTCCGGTTGAGCGACGCGCTGCAGACCACCAATCGACAAATCGTGCTCACCAGCGACCGTCCTCCGGCCGAGATCGAGGCGCTGGACGAGCGCCTCATTCGTCGCTTTGCCGGCGGCCTGGTCATCGATATCGCGGCTCCGGACTACGAGACCCGGGTAGCCATTCTCCGGCGCAAGGCGGAGGAACGCCGCGCCAGCTTCGGTGAGGGCGTGCTCGAGGCGGTAGGCTCGCTGGTGATCGACAATGTGCGGGAGCTGCTGGGCGCCCTTAACCGGCTGGTCGCCTTTCAGGCGGTCAGTGATACCCCGCTCAAGCCGGCTCAGGCCCGTGCGTTGGCCGGAGGAACCGAACTGGTTGAGGCAAAGCCAGAGAAGACCGGAAAGGCGGCTCGGAACGTTGAGACGAC